>CAJMLC010000080.1 GCA_905214155.1 uncultured bacterium
GGTTCAGCACGACCTGCGGATTGGCGTCCTTTTTCAGCTCGATGACGATGCGCATGCCATTGCGGTCGGTCTCGTCGCGCAGATCGGAAATGCCATCGAGGCGCTTGTCGCGCACCTGATCAGAGATCGACGAAATGAGCATTCGCTTGTTGACCTGGTACGGCAGCTCGTGGACGATAATCCGCGTCCGGTTCTGGCCGAACTCCTCAAAATCGGCGCGGGCACGGACGGTGACCTTACCGCGGCCCGTGGCATAGGCCGCGCGGATGCCGCTGCGACCCATGATGATGCCGCGCGTCGGGAAATCCGGCCCTTGAATGTGCTCCATCAAATCGGCCAGTTCCGCCTCCGGATTGTCGAGGATGCAGACGCAGGCATCGATGACCTCACGGAGGTTGTGCGGCGGGATATTCGTCGCCATGCCGACGGCAATGCCCGACGAGCCGTTGACCAACAGGTTCGGGAATCGGGACGGGAGCACACGCGGCTCCTTCCGGCTCTCATCGAAGTTCGGGTCCCAGTCAACAGTCTCCTTGTCAATGTCGCGCAGCATCTCATTGCAGAGCTTTGACATGCGCGCCTCGGTGTAACGATAAGCCGCAGGAGGGTCGCCATCGACGGAGCCGAAGTTGCCGTGCCCGTCGACGAGCATGTAGCGCATGGAAAAGTCCTGCGCCAGACGCACCATCGCGTCATAGACCGATGCGTCGCCGTGCGGATGGTACCGGCCCAGCACGTCGCCGACGCACGTCGCCGATTTTTTGAACGGCTTGTCGCTCGTCAGGCCGTCCTCGTACATGGCGTAGAGGATGCGGCGGTGGACGGGCTTCAGACCGTCGCGCACGTCAGGCAGCGCACGGCCCACGATGACGGACATCGCGTAATCGATGTAGGAGGACTGCATCTCATGTACCAGCTCAGACTGAACGATCGTCTGGTTCGGGAACAGGATGTCCTCCGGCTTGTAATCTTTCTTATGTGCCATTTATGCTTTCTCCTTTTCAAGGTAGGAGTAACTGATTTTCTTCACACCAAAGGCCCCCTCTACCAAGAGGGGGCTGTCACCGAAGGTGACTGGAGGAGCTTCAAATTCTCCCCCTGATCGCCTTCGGCGATCTTCCCCCCTCTTATAGAGGAGGGCTTTTTAAATATCCAGATTCACGACATATTTTGCGTTCTGTTCAATGAATTCCTTGCGCGGCTCGACGGCCTCGCCCATCAGGATCGTGAACATCTGATCGGCAGCGACCGCGTCTTCCAGCGTGATGCGCCGCAGCGTCCGCGTTGTGGGGTCCATCGTCGTCTCCCAGAGCTCGTGCGGGTTCATCTCGCCGAGACCCTTGAAGCGCGAAATGTCGACCTTCGCATTCGGATTGTCCGCGCGCAGCTCGGCGGAGATCTTGTCGCGCTCCGGCTCTGAATACGCCACGCGCGTCGTCTTTCCGCGCGTCAGCTTAAAGAGGGGCGGCACCGCCGAATAGACGTAGCCGTGCTCGATGAGCGGCCGCATGAACCGGAAGAAGAACGTCAGCAGCAGCGTCCGGATATGGGAGCCATCGACATCTGCATCGGCCATGATGATGACCTTGTGATAGCGGAGCTTCTCGAGGTTGAACTCGTCGCCGATGCCGGCTCCGAGCGCCGTGATGACCGGCGCGAGCTTGTCGTTGCCATAGACCTTGTCGGCCCGGGCCTTTTCCACGTTCAGCATCTTGCCCCAGAGCGGCAGGATGGCCTGGAACCGCGAATCGCGCCCCTGCGTGGCGGAGCCGCCGGCGGAGTCGCCCTCGACGATGTAGATTTCGGTCAGCGCCGGGTCGGTGTCGTTGCAGTCGCGGAGCTTGTCCGGCATCTGGCCGGACTCAAGTCCGGTCTTGCGCCGGATGGCCTCGCGCGCCTTGCGCGCGGCCTCGCGCGCGCGGCTGGCCGTCATGGCCTTGTCGAGAATGGCCTTGCCGACAGCGGGATTTTCCTCGAGGAAGACCGCCAGCTGCTCCGACACGACCGCGTTCACGAGCGTCCGCATCGACGCATTGCCGAGCTTGGCCTTCGTCTGGCCCTCAAACTGCGCATCCGTCAGCTTGACGGAGACGATCGCGGTCAGTCCCTCGCGGACGTCGTCGCCGCTGAGCTTGTCATCGTTTTTGAGATAGCCTTTTTTGATGCCGTAGGCGTTCAGCACATTCGTCAGCGCCCGCTTGAAGCCCTCCTCGTGCATGCCGCCCTCCGGCGTATGGATGTCGTTCGCAAATGAGACGATGGTCTCGGTAAACGAGTCGTTGTATTGCAGCGCGACCTCTGCGGTCTGGTCGCCCTTTTTGCCCGCCATATAGACCACCTGCTCGTGCAGCGGCGTCTTATGGCGGTTGTACCAGCGGACGAATTCGCGGATGCCGCCCTCGTAGCACATCGAGTCGAAGCGCTCCTTCTCGGGCTTGTCCTGCGAACCGATGCGCGCGTCGGTGATGGTAATGTGCAGACCCGCGTTCAAAAACGCCTGTTCCCGCATCCGTGTGTGCAGCGTCTCATAGTCATATTCCAGCGTATCAAACATCTCAGGGTCGGGCTTGAACGTGACCTTCGTCCCGTGCTCGTCCGTCGTGCCGATGATGCGCATCTCCTGCGTGATATGTCCGCGCGCGAACTTCATCTGGTAGATGTGCCCGTCCTTCGCGACCTCGACCTCCAGCCATTCGGACAGCGCATTGACCACGCTCGCGCCCACGCCGTGCAGACCGCCGGAGACCTTGTATCCGCCTCCGCCGAATTTGCCGCCCGCGTGCAGCACCGTGTAGACGACTTCCAGCGCGGGCCGTCCGGTCTGCGCCTGAATGTCGACCGGGATGCCGCGTCCGTCGTCCTGGACCGTGATGGTGTCTCCCTCGTTGATCGTCACCTCGACGTGGTGGCAATAGCCCGCCAGCGCCTCGTCGATCGCGTTGTCGACGATCTCATAGACGAGGTGGTGCAATCCGGACGCGCTCGTCGAACCGATGTACATGCCCGGCCGCTTGCGCACAGCCTCCAGCCCCTCCAGAACCTGGATCTGGCTGGCGTCATATTCGGTCTCGACCACGTCGTTTTTCAATACTTCTTCGCTCATTCTGTATATTCCTTTCCGAAAGGATATGCCGCCCGTTCCCGGGCTGTCTCAAACCGCCGCGTCAGCACGGCGGCGTTATATTTCGTCAGATAGACCCTCTGCGCGCCGAATTCCTGCGTCAGCACGAACGACTTTGGAAGTTCCTCCGCCGCATCGATCAGCTCGCCGTTCTCCTGCGCCGCCTTCAGAAAAGCGCGCGTCCGCTTCGACCACGACGTGTTGTCGAGGTCGAACACACCGAGCACTGCGCGGCTCTCGATCAGAAGATCATTGCCGATCTCAAGATACACCCTGCATCACCTGTCCCCCGTGGATCTGAACCGTCTGCCCAAGGCCCGTCAGCTTCTCCGGCTCGCAGCACGTGATCAGCACCTGGCCGGTCCTGATCTGGTTCAGCACGAAATCCTGCCGCGTCCCGTCCAGCTCGGACAGTACGTCGTCCAGGAGCAGTACCGGTTCTTCGCCGGTGTCCCGCCGAAACAGTTCCCGCTCCGCGAGCTTCAGACTGATCGCCGCCGTTCTCGTCTGTCCCTGCGAGCCGTAGGCCTTGATGGACAGGCCGTCCAGCGCCGCGTCAAAGTCGTCCTTGTGCGGCCCGGTCAGACACTGGCCGGAGTCCAGCTCCGCCCGATAATGGGCCTCCTGATGGCTCAGGATCTGCTGGAAAAGCACGCGCCGGTCCGCAAACGGGTCGTCGATTGTCGATACCGTCTGGTATCGGAGCATCAGTCCCTCGCGGCCGCCGGAAAATTCCCGGTGATAGTCCCCTGCCGCCTCGCCGAGCGCGCGCAGATAGTGGGCGCGCATCGAGATCAAAATCGCGCCTACCTGCGCCATGCGGTAGTTGAATTCCGGCAGCGGATCAAGCAGCGACGGCTGCTCGTGATAGTCCTTCAGAATGCGGCTCTTGCTGTCATAGAGCTTCCGATACTCGGCGAGTGCCGCGGCGTAGCCGGGCCGCAGCTGGCAAAGTGCCGTGTCCAGCAGCTTTCGTCTTCCCGCCGAACCAGCTTTTAATATCTGTAGGTCGTCCGGGCAGAACAGCACCGTCGTCAGCACGCCGGGCAGCTCCGCTGCCGACCGCTGCTTCACGCCGCCGATGTAGAGCTGCCGCGGCCGCCGGTTTGCAAAGAGCACCGCGCGGATGCTCTGCTCCCGCCCGCCGGAAAACAGCTCACACGAGAGGTCTGCAAACTCCGCACCGAAACCGATCAGCTCCTGCGCCCGGCTCGTGCGGAAGCTGCCGCCCGTGGAGAGGTAGAACACCGCCTCCAGCAGATTTGTCTTCCCCTGCGCGTTCTCGCCGACGAGCAGATTCACGCCCGGATGCAGAGCAAGGTGCAGCTCTTCATAGTTGCGGAAGTGGTAGAGCGTCAGCCCGGTGAGCTTCATGCCTGCTCCCCGGCGACGCGCCAGCGGTTCCCAAGGAACGTCACCACATCGCCCGGCCGCAGCTTTTTGCCGCGCTGCGTGCAGACCTCGCCGTTGACCTCGACCTCTTCATTCACGATGAAATTTTTTGCCATGCCGCCCGATTCGACGGCGTTGCAGAATTTCAGAAAATCCTGTAGTTTGATGTACTCCGTATGAATGGGAATGTCCACGATCCCATCCGAGACCTTTTTTGTGACCCGTACCTTCATCTCATTCCCCCGCCTTCAGCCGCACCGGCAGCACCATATAGCTATAGCGGCGCGTATCGTCGCACGGCGTCAGCACGATAGGGCTCAGGCCGTTGCTCAGCTCCAGCATGCACTCCCCATCCGGTACGGCGCGCAGCGCGTCGAGCAGATAGCGGCAGTTAAAGCCGATTTCGAGATCCTTGCCGTCGCCCGCGATCTGGCAGACGTCGTGTGCCGCACCGATCGTCGAGACCGTGCGGAAATCGGCCGTCTGGTCGCCGAACGTGCAGCGCACCGGGCTCTTCAGCTTCTCCGAAATAACAAGACTCACGCGCTCGATGGAATCCGTGATGGCCGAGACGTTCGCCGCCAGCTTGATTGGGTTATTCTCCGGGAGCACGCGCCGCCAGTCGAGGAACTCGCCCTCGAGGATGCGGCAGACAAGCGTCGCCTCGCCGATCGTAAAGAGGATGTGTTTCGTGCCGAGGTAGAACGTGCAGTCGTCGTCGCTGTCAGTCAGGATCTTCTCGACCTCTTTCAGTGCCGCCGCCGGCGCGACGAACTTCATCTGCCGGCCAATGCCGCCCTCCGGCGTCCAGCGCCGCAGCGCGAGGCGGTATCCGTCGACCGCGATGACCGTGATGGAATCCTCCTCTACCTCAAACAGGCAGCCTGTGTGGATGGGCCGGGCCTGATTCTCGCTGACCGCGAAGATCGTCCCGGAGATCATCTCCTTCAGCTGCTTCTGCGGCAGCACGACGCCCTTCTCGCTCTCGACGTCCGGTAGCTCCGGATAGTCCTCGGCGCTCATCGCCGTGATGGAGAACGACGAGATGCCGCCCCGGATGGAGACCTTGAAGTTCTCGTCTACGCTGACCTCAACGGTATCGTCCGGCAGCTTCCGCACGATGTCGAAGAACAGCCTCGCCGGGAAGATGGCCTCGCCGGTCTCTCGGATCTCGGCATCGACGCCGACGGTGATCCCCGTTTCCAGATTATACCCGGAAAGCATCACCTTCACACCCGCGCGGATATAGATGCCCTCGAGTGCGGGGATGGCGCTCTTCATGGCGACGGTCCGGCTGGCGACCGAGATGGCCGAGACGAGCAGATTTTTTTCACAGGAAAATTTCATCGCGGTTCCTCCTTCTCTTCTTTCCACAGAAAGAAAGGATAAATATAGTAGTAAGTATTAGTAGTACGATTTTATGTGGAAATCTCTATTTCCACTTGATTTCTCAAGGGTTTTTGTTCCACAGCCACATCTGAATATTTTATAACGTTGTCCACAGCAATCTTTGTGAAACATCCGTCAAACGCTTTTCAACAGCTCCGGTTTCCACTATCCACAGCAGTATGTGGATAGTTTTTGAACTTTTTTTCTCTCTTAAAAGAGAAAGAAAAGAAAGGGGGCGCAAAACCTACAGCTTATTATTGATATTCGCCGTAATATCCCGGATATTATCTTGCAGTCCGGATGTCGAATCGGCCATCAGCCGTTCGATTTTATTGAGTCCGTGCAGCACGGTCGAATGGTCCCTTCCAAATTCGCGCCCAATGTCCGGCAGACTGAGATTCGTGAGCTTTCGACAAAGGTACATCGCCACCTGCCGGGCCTCTGCGGTATTCTTATTTTTCAGTGTCCCGCGCAGCACCTGTTCTTCGATCGAGTAGAACCGGCAGACCTCCGAGATGATAAGGCCCGGTGTCGGCAGGCTCTCGGCTTTCCCCTTGTACATGTCCTTGATCGCGCGCGACACACTTGCCACATCGAGCGGCATGCCCTGCAAATCGCGATAGGCCAGGATCTTCTTGACCGTTCCCTCAATTTGCCGCACGTTCGTCGTGATGTTCTCTGCGATGTATTCGCAGACGTCATCCGGGAATTCGAGCCCGAGACTCATTGCCTTATTTTTGATGATCGCCATACGGGTCTCATAATCCGGCGGCTGAATGTCCGCAATCAGGCCCCACTCGAAGCGCGTCTTCAATCGGTCCTCGAGCCGAAGCATCTCATGCGGCGGCCGGTCGGCCGTCAGGACGATCTGCCGGTGCGATTCGTAGAGCGTGTTGAACGTATGGAAGAATTCCTCCTGTGTCGAATCCTTGCCGGCAATAAACTGGATATCGTCGACGAGGAACAGATCGGCCCCGCGGTATTTGCTGCGGAACTCGATGTTCCGGCCCTCCTGCACCGCGGCGATCAACTCGTTCGTAAACTGGTCGCCCTTGATGTAGACGATGTTATAGCTCGGATGCTTTTTATGGACTTCGCTGGCGATGGCGTAGAGCAGATGCGTCTTGCCGAGGCCGGACGGCCCGTAGATGAACAGCGGGTTATAGGTCTCCGCCGGGGCATTGGCCACCGCGATGGCCGCCGCGTGGGCGAAGCGGTTGGAGGAGCCGACGACAAACTTGTCAAACGTGAACTGCGGGTTGAACTCGACAAACTGCGGTTTCTTCTGGTTTTCGCGGTAGGCGTCGATCTCGGTGTCGTCAATGACCTCGAGCTCGACCTCCATCTGGAACTCGTCGCGCATCGCGTCCTTGATATAATCGGTGCAGCGGCGCAGAATGATGTCCTTCCGGAACGATGACGGTGAGTATAACACGAGTTTCGTATCGGTCAGCTCCAGAATCTCCGCGTCGTCAAACCACGTCGAGATGACCGCCGCCGTCAGCCGTGATTCCATATTGCCGAGAACCTTGGCCCAAACGTAAGCTGAGGAGTACATAACAGGCTCCTTTCCTGAAAATCTCCAGTCAAAATGTGCATAACAATTCACCATAAAGTATATCACATCCGACGGTGCTTTTCAAGGGCATACAATATTATAAAAGAATTAAGGTCTAAAAAAGCCCGGTCTGCTGATGCAGACCGGGCTGAAATTACCTTATTTTTTCTCTTTCAGGAGGTCACGGATCTCGGTGAGCAGCAGCTCTTCCTTCGTGGGCTCCGGATCTTCGGGCTCGGGTTCCGGCTCGGCGGGCTTTTCCAGCTTGGCTTTGGCCGAGTTGAACGCCTTGACGACCAGGAACACGACGAACGCGACCAGAATGAAATCGATCACCGTCGTCAAAAACGTCCCAATCCCGACCACCACAGCCTCCTTGACGACCGTTCCGGCCTCGTCCACCACCGCGGGTGAGAGCGTGATGTTCAGCGTCCCGAGATCGATCCCGCCAATCAGCATGCCAATCAGCGGCATGAACACGTCGTTGACCAGCGATGTCGTGATCTTGCCGAACGCCGTCGCAATGATCACGCCGATGGCCATGTCCATCACATTGCCCTTGGAGATGAATTCTTTGAACTCGTTGAAAAACTTCTTCATTTCATCTTCTCCTTATTTGTTTTTCTCGTATTGAAGCGTCATTGCGAGCCAGCGCGCACACTGGCGTGGCAATCCCGTGGATCTTCTGAGAGCCTTTATAGGGGTGGGCGACGCTGTCCGCCCGATTTGCGCCCCGATTCTTTTCTTTCTCTTCTTCGAGAAAGAAAAGAATCACCGCGGCGTCAGAAGAAGCCAGCTCCATTCCGTTTCCGCCGGGGCGGCGAAAACTCCATATCCGCAGCCTTCTTCTTCCTTTCCGAAAGCCGACCGCTGCGCTGGGTCGCCTTTCGGTTGATATTGGAAAAGAAAGAGAACTTTCGAAACCGGGAGCACTCCCGGCCTATCCATCGTCTTGTAGGGGCCGACGACTCTGTCGGCCCGTAGGGCAGTACGATCTCGCCGAAGGGCTTCGCATTTCGGATGTGCAGCGCGCCGGGCGGACAGGAGCGTCCGCCCCTACAAACCGTATCCACAAAATTCCGTCTGTCCGCCATCATCAAGATAGCGTGCGGCGTTGTAAAATTCCAAATGGCCAAATTGTG
>CAJMLC010000081.1 GCA_905214155.1 uncultured bacterium
GAAAAGGCCCGCTGTCCGGGTGCGTCGGGAGTTTTCAGATACACCCTAGGGGCGGGCAAATACGGTCTGGCAACTGAGCTGTTACATGATGGCGGCACGGAACGCACTTCCGATTTTGCACAGCCCTCTTTTCCTTTGGGAGCGCGAACCCGTTTCCTTTTCTGGCAGAGAAAAGGAAAAGGGTTCGCAAAAAAAGCGAGCCGATGCCCTCATCGGCCTCTACAGCGTATATCGCGAATATGCACAGGGGACGGACAACTTGTCCGTCCCCTGGTTTTTAATCTTCTATGACCGTTGCGAATGCCGTACCGAGCCGGGCCCCGAAGCCGAGCGCCTGATACATGGCCTCGTCACAGGGCGCACAGGTGACGGTCAGGCTGGCGAGGTCCTGATGTACTGCAAATGTCTGTGCCGCATGGGCCAGCTGCCGCGCGATGCCTGCTTTGCGGAATACGGGTTCGATGTAAAAATCATCAAATACGCCTGTGTCGGAGCACGCAAAGGTGGAAAAGCAGCGTGCCACGCTGCACAGGCCGACCGCCCGGTATCCCCGTTTTGCCAGAAAGAACGTGATCCTGCCGTCGCGGATCGCACGGGCCAGCGCTTCCTGCTGCGTCTTTGGGAGCGGCGCTTCTCCGATCTCCGCGCGGAAGCCGTTTTCCAGCTTTCGGAGCTGCCAGTCCTCGGGATTGGTCAATCGCTCCACGGTGATCGGGACTGGATCTTCCGGCGGCAGGAGCATCAGCGGATCGCCCCATTCGTCGATTCCGTTCGGGACAAAGCCGACGCTTTCCCAGAACCGTTTCCGCCGCGCATCGCCGCCGTAATTGAGCTCTGCGTATCGTGCGCCGCGTGCCCTGGCCCAGTCCAGCAGAATGCCCGCACAGGCCCGGCCTGTGCCGTTTCCGCGATATTCTGGGTAGACGCAGTATTCCATCAGAAAGCATTTTCCGTCCTCCGACGTGAAGATGACCGGCATGGCGAAGCCGATCTCCTGCCCGTCCCGGACAAAAAACAGAAAATACGCGCGGTCCTGCGGCCTGCTCCGGATCTTCATCATGTGCTCGTAATATTCCGGGCCGATGAAGTGTTCCCGCTCACCACTGCCCACTTCTGTAAAAATGTCCCGCGCATAGTAGCGATACAGCTGCTCCCAAAAACGCGCGATGTCCGCATCCGCGACTGCTTCGCGGATGGTGATCTGGTGCTGCATGTGGTTTCCTCCAAAATTTGATTTGGAGGGTTAGAACACGTGAACCCTCCATACACGTTCCAGCTTCATAACATACCACCCTTTCTGCAAAAGATTTGTATTCAGACACGATATTCGTGCAGATACCGGATCAAAGCTCCGATTTATTCGGCCAGCAGCAGCGCATCGTCGATGCGCCAGCGGCCATCCTGCTCGAGCAAACCGTAGCGGCACTTTTTCGCGATCTCAAACAGCTTGTCGCCGTCCATGCCGGTCAGATTGTCGACCTTGTCGAGCAGCTTCTGCGCGTCGGGATGGAAGCTCGAGAGCGTGATGAAGATCCCGCGCGAGCCGTTTTCCGCGCAGACCGCGCCGTAAAATTCGCGCACGTCCTTGCTCGTCATCACGGCGTGCCGGTTTTTCATCTGCATCAGCACTGTCTCGCGGTAGCCGAGGTCGTCCTGCGTGTGGATGACGCCGTCGATGCCGCCGTCGTCCGATCCGCCGGTCACGGCCCCCTCGTCGACGACCTTGCCCGTCAGCACGTAATACCGCCGCAGCAGGTCGACGCAGTAGACCTCGAACCATTCGCCGCCCTTCGTGTGGATGGCTTCGAGGAAGCACGTCCGCAGATCGCCGCCCTCGGCGGCCTGCCGCAGCCAGCTGCCAAGCTCAGTGCCCGGATACCCGGCGTCGTCCGCGAGGCGATAGCCGCGGCTCGTTTTCAGAACATGCTGCTCGCGCTCCAGCTCGAGCAGGACGCGGCCTGTGATGCTCCGCAGCGCGTTGTCGTCCGCCTTGCTCGCGGTTTTGTCGGTGCCGAAATGGTGCTCCGCCCGGGCAAACAGGGCCTGCTTGCCGAGCAGGCCGTCCTTTTTCAGCTCCGCCAGCACAAAGGCCCGCACCCGCGCGGGCGACACGCCGCAGAGCTGCCCCGGCACTACGCGCAAAAGTCCTACCGCATCCTCCGAGATCACCCCGGTGTGGATCAGCTCCGTCAGCAGCATACCGAGGCGGCTCTTCCCGCGCACCACGGCGGAGCCGGGCCGCAGATCCGCGTCGCTCTCCACCCGTTCGCCCAGGCGCGCCGCGCTCCGCTCAATGAGCTGCTTGCGCCGCAGCGGCCTTCCGGCGGCCTCCAATTCTTCACATAACAGCGCGCGCAGCGCCTCATTTGTCCAGGTCTGCATCGAACCAACTCCTTATCGGCTGCTTTTTTCCATTTTACGCGAAAACTGCGCAAAAAGCAACCGAAACAGCCTGTTTTGCGGCGGCGGCTTGCGTTTTCCGCCGCGCTGTGCTATAGTAAGGTAAATCATATTTACATGGAGGGCGCGAAATGACGCTGGGACAGAAGCTGCGCCAGGCGCGCATCCGCGCGGGGCTGACGCAGCGGCAGGCCGCGGGGGACCGCATCACGCGCAATATGCTCTCGCAGATCGAAAACGACCTCGCCGCGCCAAGCATGAAGACGCTGGAATATCTTGCCGCGACGCTCGGCGTGACGGCGGGCTGGCTCCTCGCGGACGAGACGTCCGACGAGGCGGCGGAGCGTCTGCCGCGGGCAAAGGCCATGCTCCGCGAGGCGGACGTTGCCGGATGCCTTGCGCTGTTGGAGCCGGCGGCGGAGCAGGCGTCGGACGAGGAGCTGCTCCTGCTTGCGACGGCCGCTGCGGAGCTCGCGCAGCGGCTGCTGGCTCAGGAGGATTTTTCTGCGGCACAGCGCCGCGCGGAGCAGGCCCTGCACTGGAACGGGCAGAGCCTCTATGGCCAGACCTCGCTCGCGCTGCGGGCGCTGGCCGTTCTGGTGCGCTGCGCGCAGCGCAGCGGCGGAGACGCCGAGGCCCGGATCGCGGACTATCGCGAGACCTATCTGCGCGCGCCGGAGGCCGTGGAATATCATCTGCTGCTGGCGCGCTATCAGCTCGAGCAGGAGCACATCCAGGCCGCCGAGCGTGAGATCTGGTCGATTGCGGAGCTGCCGGAGCAGCACAAGGCGGAATACCTCGTGCTCCGCGGGCGCATCGCCGCGAAGAAGGAGCAGTTTGAAAACGCGCGCCTCTATTTACAGCAGGCCGAGGAGCTGTCTCTGCTGCCGCAGATCCTGCTGCGTGAGCTCTACCGCGCGATGGAGCTCTGCTGCAAGGAGACCGAGGACTATCAGGGAGCCTATCAATACGCCGCCAAACAGCTCGCCCTGACCGAAACATCCTGAAACACACGACCGCCCGCCGAAACCTCGGCGGGCGGTTTTTGGATCATTGGGCCGCTTGCTCCAACGCGAGCGCGATGCGCTCCGCTGCATCTTTCGGCAGTCCTGCGTTCTGCGCAGCGAGCATCTGTTCGCGCGCCTTCACGTCGAAGATCAGCCGGTCGGCGAAGCGCGCCGCCTCATCCGGGTTCTGCGCGAAGAAGGACATCCCGTGCGCGGCGAAGAAAGCGGCGTTCTGCGTCTCGACGCCCGGGATCGCCATCGTATGCACCAGCGGCACGCCGAGCACAGCGGCCTCCGTGCTGGAGATGCCGCCCGCCTTGCTGAGCAGAACGTCCGCCGCGTGCATATAGGCGGGCACCTGGTCCGTAAATGGCACGGCCAGCACGCCGCGTCCTGCATATTTTTCCTCCAGCGCCGTGCGCAGCTCCTCGTTCCGCCCGGGCAGCACACAGAGCAGCGCGTCCTCGTCCGGCACGCGGCGGATCGCCTCGCAGAGCGTCACGGCGTCGCCGCAGCCGATGCCGCCGGTCATGATGAGGTAGATACGGCTATTTTGCGGCAAACCAAGGCACGCACGCGCGGCAGACTGCGGCATCGGCGCGGCAGACTGCGGCATCGGCGCGGCAAACTTCGCGGCAACAGGCATGCCGCTGACGATCAGCTTTTCCGCCGGCATCCCGGCGGCGATACAGTCTGCGCGGACGTCCGCGTGCGGCAGGAAATAGCCGTCCAGCTCCGTCTCGGCCAGAAACGGGATGCACGTATAGTCCGACAGGACGCCGTAGCACCGCACCGGCAGATCCTCATGGCGGCGCAGGAACGTCAGCGTCTCCATCGGGAACAGATGCGAGCAGACGACCGCGTCATATCCGCGCGCGAGGATGAACTCCCGCAGCTGCCTTGCGTGCCGGATGTTTGCCAGATAGACCGGCGACGTGACGCCCGTGGCGCTGTACATGGCCCCTGCGTGGTACATCATGCCGAACAGCTCCGGCGCCTTCGTCGAGATGCGGTTCAGGATCTTGTCGAAGCTGAGCGGCCCGGTCTCGCCGAACATTTGCAGCAGATCGAGAAACTCCGTCTCGTGGCCGCGCGCGGCGAGCGCCTCGCGCACCGCACCGGCGCAGTGGTTATGCCCCTCGCCGGTGGAGCAGCTGAGCAGTAAGACCTTCATATTCCTTCTCCTTTTTCGCATTTTCTCCATGATACCAGATAAAAAACCGCTTGTCCACCGGCCATTTTTTGAAAAAATTTGTGCGTATATCGCGCTGTCCGCGTGGAACACTAAGCGTACTTTCGAAAAGGAGGAAATAGCTATGAGTCATCTTACGGAAAAAGCAAACCACTGCATCGAATGCCATGTCACCCAGTGCGGCCACCACTGCGGCTGCGAGGATTACTGTTCCCTCGATCGCATCTGCGTCGGCACCCATGAGGCGAACCCGACCATCGACCAGTGCACCGACTGCATGTCCTTCGTTAAGAAGTAAATTCACGCAAAAAACGCCCGCCGGAGCTCCGGCGGGCGTTTGCTTTGTTATGATTTTCTTCTTCGGGCTGCAAGGACGCGCTCCAGCCGCCTCAGCAGCATATCATAGACCACGAACACCACGTTCCCGAGCGCCAGCGTTGCAATCAGCAGCGCCGTGCCCGTCGCCTGATATTCTTCTACCAGCGCGTCCAGCCCCATCACGAAGATCAGCAGCGCATAGAGCGCGATCGTCGCCCCATTGAACAGCAGCAGCTTCAGCGCCCAGCGGAGCGCGGGCCGCTTCCGATCCAGCCCGGCCCGTATCGCGGGGTAATAGCCCAGCGCGGCATAGAGCGCTGCGGCCTCTTTGTCCGGGCCGAGCAGCAGACCCAGAACGGCGCTCGCCGCCCAGACGAGCACGGCATCCCGCCGTCCCCACCGCTGCATCACCGGCAGCAGCACGAGGCTCGCCAGCACCGGGCAGCAGAACGTCGCCGCCGGGATCAGTCCGCCGAGGCAGAGGATCACCACGGCCAGCGCCGTCATCATCCCGCAGAGCGCGATCTCGGTGCTTTTGCCGCGTCTCATCTGCCGTTCGTCTTCAGCAGGGCATACTTGATGTCCCACAGCTTCTGCGACAGATCGACATAGTAGGTATGCGGATTGTCAAACCTCTTTACCTCGTCCCACAGCGTGTCCACCTGCGCGGCGCAATATTTCTGGATGTCCGGGAGCGATGGCATGTCGTAGACCAGCTCACCGTTTTTGAAGATCGGCACGAGCAGTTCCTTCGCCGTGAAGTTGTAGATGTTCTTCCGCTTCCACGTCGCCTGCGGATCAAAAATTTCAAGATCCCGGCTGTCGTCCACGACCTCATCGTGCAGGCAGATATAGTCCGCGATGGCCTTGCCCGTGTCGCGGCCGTAGAAGCGGTAGAGCTTCTTGAAGTGCGGATTCGTGATCTTGCCGACATTCTCGCTGACCTTGATCTTCGGGATGATGTTGCCCGCCTCGTCCTCGACGGCGGCCAGCTTGTACACGCAGCCGAACACCGGCTCGCTGCGCGCGGTGATGAGCCGCTCGCCCACGCCGAACAGGTCGATCTGCGCGCCCTGATTCAGCAGATCCTGGATCAGATATTCGTCCAGCGCATTCGAGCAGCTGATCTTGCAGCTCGCCCAGCCCGCCTCGTCGAGCATTTTGCGCGTCTTCTTCGTCAGGTAGGTCATGTCGCCCGAGTCGAGCCGGATGCCGCACTTTGTCAGCCCGCGCGGCTTCAACACCTCGTTGAACACACGGATCGCGTTCGGCACGCCGGACTTCAATACATTATAGGTGTCCACCAGCAGCGTGGGGTTGTCCGGGTAAATTTCGCAGTACGCCTTGAACGCCTCGTATTCCGAGTCGAACATCTGCACCCACGAATGGGCCATCGTGCCGCCCGCCGGCACGCCGTAGAGCTCATCCGTCAGCGTACAGGCCGTGCCCTTGCAGCCGCCGATGTACGCCGCGCGCGCACCGAGCACCGCGGCATCGCTGCCCTGCGCCCGTCTCGAACCAAATTCAAGAACGGTGCGGCCCTGCGCCGCGCGGGTCACGCGGTTGGCCTTCGTGGCGATCAGGCTCTGGTGGTTCAGCGTCAGGAGCAGGAACGTCTCGATGATCTGCGCCTCGATCGCCGGGGCCCGGACGGTCATGATCGGCTCGTTCGGGAAGATGGGCGTCCCCTCCGGGACGGCCCAGATGTCGCCGGTGAATTTATAATTCCGCAGCGATTCGAGGAAGCCCTCGCTGAACATCTTCCGCCCGCGCAGATACGCGATGTCGTCCTCGTCAAAGTGGAGCTGCTGGATGTAGCGGATGGCCTGTTCCAGTCCGGCCGCAATGGCAAATCCGCCGCCGTCCGGCACCGACCGGAAGAAAATGTCGAAATACGTGATGCGGTTCTGCATCCCACACGCATAGTAGCCGTTGGTCATGGTCAGCTCGTAGTAGTCGCAGAGCATCGTCAGATTCATCTGTTTTTCAGGATTCATATTCCCACCTCATTGCAGTCCGCCCCGGCGCGCTGTTCTAATTGACGCTATTGTACCAAGAAACATCAAAAAACACAAGGGCCAACCCGCATAATTGAGGCGGTTTCCATGGGCTGTTCGTACAATTACAGCAGTTCCGCAGCCCGCACGAACTTGCTTTTCCGTTCCTCGCGCAGCGCATGGTGCTCCTGCAAATACGCCGCGAAGGCCAGCATCGGCGCGGCCTCGCCAGACACCAGCTCCAGCTCCACCTCGCAGAACGGCCGCCGCCGCGCCGCGCCGAGCAGCATCCCGTCGTCCAGACAGAGTGCGCAGCGCGCGCCGTCCAGCGTCAGCTCCGCTGTCCGCCGCAGAAACTCCACGCCGCACGTGCGCGAGACGCCTCTGGCCGCCAGCGCCGTCAGCTCCTCCGGCGCGCCGAGGCGCACCAGCTCCCGCACGGCCTCGTGCAGGCCCTCCTTCCGCGACTCCCATTCGCCGCGCGCATAGCCGTCGCCCGGCGTCTTCATCGTATAGACGGCCTCGCCGTTTTCCGTTCGCCGCCGCAGCGTCCATTTCCGCGCGGCGATCTCGCGGTCCGGCGTGTCCAGATATTCCGTCACCATTCGGATCTCCTGCCATGCGCCCACCCGCGCCGCATCCACACGCGCATCCGCGCGCACCCGCTCCAAAGCCGCTGCGTCCGCCGCGGCCAGCTTGATCTCAATTTCCTTCCCCATGTGTGCTGCCTCCCGCTCCATGTTTTTGTATATTGTAAGGCATTTCTGGCAGGAGCGCAAGAAAATCCTGCACAGCCCATTTCCCGTGACATTTCCCGACCGATTCTTTTGTCACCTTCTGGTAGACTATTGGCAGTTCAAGGGGAGCTCTGGATCAATCATCAAGATCATTCGGCGAGAGATTTTTGCGCAAGGAAAGGTTTGGAAAACGCAGACATACATTGTGTACCCGCGAGGGGCATTGCCGCATCCGTAAGGCTCCTTCGTCGCCAACGGCTGCGCAATATTTCAAGTTTTCCGAACCGCAGCATTGTGGAAAAAGATCCGGCGAAGGCCGCCGATGATTGATTCAGAGATCCCCTCAACAAAAGGAGGTTGCCGCTATGCTTCTGCATTCGCTTCAACGCTGGCCAAATCGTCTGCGCCGGTTCGTTTCGCGCCCATGGTGCACCTGGGTGCTGCGATGCGCGGCGGCGGCGCTGACCGGGGCCGCGCTGTCGGGCGCGGCGGTAATGGAGCTGCCGGTGCCGATGGCCCCGGCATACCTCTGCGCGCTGACGTTCGGGCCGGAGGCGGTCGCGGCCTATCTCGGCGCGGCGGCAGGCTATTTTGTGTTCTGGGAGACGGCGGACGCGCTGGAGCCGTTGGCGGCAGGCTTCCTGATCCTGTCCGGCCTCGGCCTGTTCCGCGACCTCCTGCCGGAGGAGGCGCGCTGGTTCCGCAGCGCAGCAGGCAGTGCGCTGTACGCACTGATTGGTCTGGTGTTTTTGCTGCAGGGGCCGATGCAGCCGTTTGAGCGGGTTTTTGTCCTGGTGAAGCTGGGGGTCTGGGCGGCGCTAACAGCGTGTTTT
>CAJMLC010000082.1 GCA_905214155.1 uncultured bacterium
AACTTCTTGGGGTTGTGCTGGTCGCGCAGCCATTCGAGCCGCTTGTCCGGCACGGGCACGACGCCGACGTTCGGGTCGATGGTGCAGAACGCGTAGTTGTCCGCGGCGACACCCGCGTTCGTGATGGCGTTGAACAGAGTGGACTTTCCAACATTCGGAAGTCCGACGATACCTAATTTCATAGTAGCAAGCTCCCTTTGTTTGGTTTATGATGGTTTGCCGGAGCGGGTGCTCCGGGGGTGAGCGGTCAAGGGGTATCCGGTGCGGCGTAAGGCGTAAGCGGATAGGAGGCGGTATAATCGGCATTCAATGGCGCAATATCGGGACCATAGCCCTGTGTGATGCCCCAAAGCGTATGCTCCTCCGCGCCGAAGGCGAACGTCCCCTTTTTGTTGCCCCACCAGGTGTCGATGTTGAGCAGCGACGACGTGACCGGGATCCATTCGCCGCTGGAATACTCGCGGACATAGAGATTGCAGTATTCAAAGCTGCGGCGCTCCGCAGCGTAGTCCGAATCATAGTTTTCCATGAACTGCGTCATTCCACCCTCGAAACAGGACCCGGAAAGTCCGGTGTCAAAGCAGCAGCTCTTCTCCCAGCTCCCGTCCGGCAGGGCCCGGAACCAGAGCTCGACAAAGGTATGGCCGGAAGCCTCGTCTTCATAACAGCAGAGATACATCCGATACCAGCTGCCAGGCTGCCAGGAATAGTCTGTGATGTAGTTGGAGCCTTCTCCCTCGCCGTCAAAGTGATTCGTGGGAACCTCGGGGTAACGCTGTACAGCGGTCAAAAGCTGGTCCTGACCGGAAGCGTCCTGCCATGCGATCTCCCAGAAGGCGATGATCGACTTGGGGCCGTCCGGCCGCATCTGTAATCCCGCGTATGCGCCGCCGTTGTCCAGAACAGTGCCTGGGATCGAATCCGTATTCATGGCCCAGTTGCAGAGCGCCCAGTACGTCGCCGTTCCGGCTTCCTCCGCCCGGAAATCGATCAGAAAGCCCGAAAATTGTCCGCTTGTCCCGGAAAGATCCGGGTCAGAGTAGATATTGTGCGCCATGCAGAGCGGATCCCCGTCGTCCTGCGTCAGATCCGGCTGGGCCAGCGCGGCGGCAAAATCGACACGCTCCGCTGCGGGGCGGGTGCTGCCGTCCGCGGCGAGCGGCTCCGGCTCCGGTTCCGGCGCGGAATCCTCGGCCGTGGCTTCTGGTTCTGCCTCGGTTTCGGCTTCCGGTGCAGGCTCCGCTTCGGCTTCCGCGCCGGGCGCGGTGATCGTTTCTGTTTCGGGCGTGGGCTCCGGCTCGCGCAGCGCGGACGGTTCCGTAGGGGAGGCCGCGCATCCGCACAGCAGCGCCAGCCCGAGCAGCAGGACAAAGATCCGATATTTCATCTTCCTCGCGTCTCCTTTTTCAGAAAAGGGCGTTTCTGACATCCATTATAATGCAGAACGCAGCGTTTTTCAATACGGGGACGCGAAAAAGCGCAGCGCCGCAAAATTGGAAACGCTTGACTTTTTTACTGCAATGCGCTAAAATACAAAATACTGCGGTCAACTGTGTTTTTCCGCAAAAGAGAGAAAAGAGAGGGCGCCGCCGCCGCGCAATCGCGGCAAACCGGCGAAGGAACAAAACATGAAGCATGCAAAGGGTACAAAGAGCTTTGCCAGCCGGTGGGGCTTTATTCTGGCGTCCGTCGGTTCCGCCGTGGGCATGGCGAACGTCTGGGGCTTCCCGCACAAGATGGGCAGCAACGGTGGCGGGGCATTCCTGCTCATTTATCTGCTGTTCGTGGTGATCTTCAGTCTGGTCGGCCTGCCTGCGGAGTTCGCGATGGGCCGCCGCGCCGGTACGGGAACGCTCGGCGCGTATGGGAACGCATGGGCTACGCGCGGCAAAGCTGCGGGAAAGGCCGGCAGCGTGCTCGGCTGGCTGCCGCTGGCGGGCTCGCTCTGCATCGCCATCGGCTATGCCGTCATCGTCAGCTACGTCCTCAAGGCCCTGGTCGATTCCGTCGTGGGCACGCTCCTGCACACCGACGCGCAGACCTGGTTCGCCGCCTTCTCCGGGACACCGTATTCCGTCATCCCGTATCATGTGATCGTCGTGGTCGGCACGCTCCTGACGCTCTTCCTCGGCGCGCACAGCATCGAAAAGACCAATAAGGTCATGATGCCGCTGTTTTTCGTCATCTTCCTGATCCTTGCGGTGCGCGTGGCGTTCCTGCCCGGCGCGGCCGAGGGCTATAAGTTCATGTTCACGCCGCGTTGGGAGGCGCTCAAGGACCCCATGATCTGGATCTGGGCGATGGGCCAGGCGTTCTTCTCCCTCTCCGTCACAGGCAGCGGCATGATCGTCTACGGCGCATATCTCTCGAAGGACGAGGACGTCGTCGGCGTTTCGCAGCATACGGCCCTGTTTGACACGATCGCGGCAGTCGTCGCGGCGCTCGTCATCATCCCGGCCTGCTTCTCCTACGGGCTGGACGTCGGCGCAGGGCCCGGTCTGCTCTTCGTCACGCTGCCGACCATCCTGCAGGACATCCCGCTGGGCCAGCTCTTCGCCATCATCCTCTACGCGGCGATGATCTTTGCGGGCGTCAGCTCCCTGCAGAACATGTTCGAGGCCGTGGCAGAGTCCCTGCTGCATAAATTCCCGAAGCTCAGCCGCACGGCCGTCCTCGCGATCCTCGCGGTGCTCTGCCTTGGCTTTGGCATCGGCATGGAGACGATCGACAAATGGGGCCCGTGGATGGACCTCGTCTCGATCTATATCATCCCCATCGGCGCGACGCTCGGCGCAGTGTCGTGGTTCTACGTGATGAAGAAGGACGAGCTGCTGGACGCGGTGAACACCGGGAGCAAAAAGCGGCGCGGCACCGCGTGGTACAGCATCGGGCGCTATGTCTATGTGCCGCTGGCCATCATCCTCTGCTGCGTGGCGCTGTTCATGCAGGTCGCATTCTAAAACAGAAAAGAACGACCCCTCTGTCGGATCAGATCCCGGCAGAGGGGTTTCTGCGGCTTGAAGGCTTCTCTTGATTGCATTCAGTGGGCGCGAAGTGAGGGCGTGGCTCCAACCAAAAGCCTTCCCCTCCGGGGAAGGCACCCGCTGCGGCGGGGACGGGCCGATGAGGGCATCGGCCCCTACATGGTGCGGTGCAAAATTGAAAGGAGACAATCCCTCCGTCACGGCTTGCGCCGTGTCACCGTCTCGCTGCGGCTCGGTCACGGCGTGGGTCTGACAGTCCACCGGACTGTCATTCAACACCACGCCGCCGCTTCGCTACTTTAACAAGGGAGGCTTTCCGCTGCGGCGGGAAAACGCCCCCAGTCGCCTGCGGCGACAGCCCCCTCTTGGCAGAGGGGGCCTTCGCTTTTCCGCTGTGCCGGGTCAGAGCAGGATACAGATCATCCCGCCGGTATTCTCATTGATCATCCGGCAGAGCGTGCGGCGCAGCTTGGCGCGGACGTCGTCCGGCATGCGCGTGAGCTTGCTGGTCAGCCCCTCGCTGATCAGCTCGTAGAGCGACTTGCCGAAGATGTTGCTCTCCCAGAGCTTTTCGGTGTCCTCCTCGTATTCCGAGAGCAGATAGCGGATCAGCTGCTCCGACTCCTGCTCGCCGCCGACCATCGGGCTCAGCTCCGTCTCCACATCGGCCCGCAGCAGATGGATGGACGGGGCGCTGGCCTTGAGACGGACGGCGTAGGCGCCGTTTTTCCGGATGATCTCCGGCTTTTCCAGATGCAGCTCCCCGGCGTCCGGCATCACGACGCCATAGCCCGTCGCCCGCACCTGCGCCAGCGCCGCGGCGACCTTGTCGTATTCCCGCTTTGCGCCGGAGAGCGCTGTCAGCGTCTGCAGCAGCGCCGCGTTGTCCGCGATCTCCATGCCGGTCTGCTCCGAGAGCACGGAGAAGAACAGCTGCTCCGGGCAGGTCAGTTCGCAGACGACGGTCCCGCTGCCGAGATCGGCGCTGCGCACCGCGAAGGACTCGACCGGCTCCAGTTCGCAGAGCGGCTGCAGCGCGGGCTCAGCCTCGCGGAGCTTGTGGACGGCGGACGCACGCTCGCGCAGGGCGTTATAGAGCGCTGTTTTCAGCGGATGGTCGTCCGGCAGGGCGGAGAGCCACGCCGGGAAGAAGAATTGCAGCTCCCGCACCGGGAATTCATAGAGCAGCTCCGTCAGCACGGCGGAGATCTCCTCGACGTCCATCGTCAGACAGTCGACGGCCATGCACGCCACGCCGCTCTGCTCGCGCACCCGGCGGCAGACGGCCTGCGCGGCCTCGCCCTTCGGCTGCGCGGAGTTCACCAGCACGAGGAACGGCTTCCCCGCCGCGCGCATATCGGCGATGGCGCGCTGCTCGGCCTCGACATAGTCCGCGCGCGGAATGTCGGTGATCGTGCCGTCGGTGGTCACGAGGATGCCGATCGTGCTGTGGTCCTCCATGACCTTCTTCGTGCCGAGCTCCGCGGCCTCGGTCATCGGGATCTCCTCGGGGAGCCACGGCGTCGTCACCATCCGCGGCTGCCCGTCCTCGTCGGCGCCGACTGCGCCGGGGATCATATAGCCCACGGTGTCGATCAGGCGGACGGAGAGCGTCGTTTTCCCGTCCGGCTGAATTTCCACGGCCTGCTCCGGCACGAATTTCGGCTCTGCCGTCATGATCGTCTTGCCGGAGGCCGACTGCGGCAGCTCATCCTGTGCGCGCTCGCGCCGGTAGGGGTCTTCAATGTTTGGCAGCACAAGCTGCTCCATCAGCCGCTTGATGAAGGTGGACTTGCCGGTCCGTACCGGGCCGACCACGCCGATGTAGACGCTGCCGCCGGTCCGCGCGGCGATCTGTTCATAGATGCTGTGCTCTTCCAACTTGTTTCGCCTCCTTATTCCATCGGGATCAGCAGAAGCGTCCCGGCCTCGATCTCGTCTCCCGTCAGGCCGTTGGCCGCGCAGACGGAGGCCACGGACGTGCCGTATTGTTTGGCGACCTCCCAGACCGGGAGCGCCGCAGGCACCGGGCGGATGATCAGCGAGGGCCGGCGCGTCTGTGCCGCCGGGGGCTCGATCGTCCCGCCGGAGAGCGTCCGGAGCGTCTGCCGCGCGAAGACCTCGGCGTCCAGCGTCAGCTCATAGCGCGCCTCCGCGCCGTCCGCGCCGGGCGAGGCATATCCGCCGGGGCACTGCACCGCGGTCGCCGTGCAGCGCGCGCCGGGGTTTGCGGGCAGCTCGGTCTCGGCCCGCGCCGCGCCGGAGAGGCCCAGCAGCGCGCCGTCCGCGTCCGTACCCAGCACCCGGAGCGCGACCGGCACCGTCACGCGCAGCCCCTGCTCCGTCTGCTCCGTGCGCGGGAAATCGACGAACGCCGTGCTGTCGATCACGCTGTGCAGCGCCGCGCCTTCGATGGCGTCCCGCACGGAAAGGCGCTGGGTCTGCCGGTCGAGCTGGCAATCGAACTGAAATTCCTTCCACTCCGGCTGCAGCGTCCCGCAGGTCGAAAATGCGTCCTCGCAGAACGTCAGCGTGACCGTCCGCGTCACAAGGCACTGCGTCAGCAGCCCCACACTGGCCGAGAGCTTCGGCGCATCCTCTGCGCCGGTGACTGTCACGTCGCAGCTCGTCACCGTGGTGAGCAGGCGGAGCTGGTCCTCGTCATAATCTGTGCTGAGCTGGCAATACTGCGAGAAGGGGAGCGTGTGCGTGCAGCTCCCGACGCTCCCGTCCGCGGTCAGATACAGCGTCCTGAGCTGCATCGTGCCCTTGAAAACGGCCTTGTTCCCGACGATCCGCCGCTCCGTGACCTCCGGCAGGGCCGCGGCCGAGACGATCGTCTGCGGCACGCTCGAGCCTGCTGGCAGATCGAGCTCATCACCGACGAGATAGGTCCGCTCCGCCGTCTCCGCCGGGAGCGGCAGCGGATAGCTCCGGCAGCGGAGCTGCAGCCCCTTCGGCGTTTCCTTCAACAGCGGTAGCGCGATCTCGTCCTCCGCAAAGCCGAAGATCTGCGCGCCGACCTCCACGCGGAACAGGATCTTCCGCGAGTTGACGAGCCGCGCATCCGCCGCGAGCACGCGGCAGTCCATCAGGATCTGCGTGTCCTCCTTTGCCGCCGGATGCTCGAGGCGCAGCGTGAAGGGGATCCACGCCTCCAGCGTCCGGGCCATGTCGTCGTCCTCCGTCTGGTAGAGGGCCGCGGCCTGCACGCCGCCCGTGATCTGGACGGCGCCGTTCATCCCCTCGCGGCTCCGCACGACCGCCTGCGCGCAGCAGTAGACGACGCGCGACGCATCCGGGGAGGCGTCCGGCACGATGACCTCCTGCGTCTGCTCCTGCCGGCAGACGCCCTCTATGCTTTGCCGCAGAAAGGCTGTGGTTCTGGTTTCAAACTCAAGCTCCATTGTCGTTCACTCCTTGTCACTTGCTATGGGATATATATGCGGCAGGGGACAAGGTTATGATGCTATCTGCAATCGGTGAGCAAAAATCCGAGCACGATCAGCGCTGCTGCCGCGAGTACCCGCAAAAACCATCCGCCGAATAAAAACGAGATCAGCAGCCCGATCCCCACGCCGAGCACAAGAAAGCCGATCTTCGACGTTTTATGACACATCGTCACCACCTCAGTGCAGTCTATGCGCGCAGGCAGAAGAACTTGCTGCAAAAATAACCATTTACAGAAGCAGTGGAATACGATATAATCTTACCGAATAGAGAGGGATGCAATATATGCAAAACGAAGAGCTGCTGACCGTCCGGGACATCCTGGACGACGATTACGGCTGCGAGGAGCTCCCACGGGGGGCCGAACCGATGGTAACGGTGATTTTAACCGATGACCACGGTGCGGAACGGGTCCTGCGCCTCGCGGACAGCCAGACCCGCGCGTGGCGGCCGGGGGACCGGATCGCGCTGGGCGTGGATGGCGTCCCGCTGCGGGCCAATGCAGAATCACATGGAGGAACTTGAAGTTTATGCGCTACGCCGATTCCCTGATCACAGACATCCGAAAACAGGTCTTCACCGAGGTGGCCCGGATGGCCTACTCCGGCGACTATACCCAGATGGAGGACATCCCTTATAAAATTGTCCCCGGCATCAACCCGCGCCACCGCGAATCCGTCTTTCTCGAGCGGGCCATCGCGGGCGAGCGGGTGCGGCTGGCGATGGGCCTGTCGCTCCAGCCCGTGCAGCAGCGGACGATGCTCAGCGAGGGCATGGACCACGCGGCCATCGCCGAGCAGTATTACGAGCCGCCGCTCGTCAACATCATTCCCTACGCCTGCCACGCCTGTCCCACCAAGCGCTATCAGGCGACGGGACTCTGTCAGGGCTGCCTTGCCGCGTCGTGTCAGCGCGTCTGTCCCAAGGGCGCGATCGACTTCGTCAACGGCAAGAGCCGCATCGACCAGGAAAAATGCATCAAGTGCGGCAAGTGTGCCGCGTCCTGCCCGTATCACGCGATCGTGATGATCGAACGGCCCTGTCAGGCCGCATGCGGGATGGACGCCATCGGCGTAGACGAATACGGCAAGGCGTGCATCGACTATGACCGCTGCGTGTCCTGCGGCCAGTGCCTCGTCAGCTGTCCGTTCGGCGCGATCGTCGACAAGAGCCAGATCTATCAGGTCGTCCGTTCGATCCTGGAGGGAAACGAGGTCATCGCCATCGTCGCGCCGTCGTTCGCCGGGCAGTTCGGCAAGAACGTCACGGCGGCAAAGTTCGTCGCGGCGATGAAGGCGCTGGGCTTCTCGGCGGTCGAGGAGGTCGCCGTCGGCGCGGACATCTGCGCGGTCGAGGAGGCGCGGGACTATCTGGAGAAGGTCCCGGCGGAAAACCGCTTCCTCGCGACGTCGTGCTGCCCGTCGTGGCGGATGATGGCGCGGCGCCTGTTCCCAAAGGAGTCTGGCAACATCTCCATGACCTACACGCCGATGGTCTACACGGCACGGATGGTGAAGGAGCAGCA
The DNA here is from genome assembly GCA_905214155.1 of uncultured bacterium. GTDB lineage: Bacteria > Bacillota > Clostridia > Oscillospirales > Oscillospiraceae > CAG-170. The sequence continues at coordinate 7,960 of CAJMLC010000082.1, forward strand.
CCCGGGCTGCAAGGTCGTCTTCGTCGGGCCGTGCGCGGCGAAAAAGCTCGAGGCCATGCAGGAAGAGCTGCGCAATGACGTCGATTTCGTCCTGACATACGAAGAACTCATGGGCATTTTCGAGGCGAAGGACGTCGACCTCAAGACGATCGAACCGGATGAGGAGCTGAAAAACGGCACGGGCCTTGGCCGCGGCTTTGCGGCGGCGGGCGGCGTGGCTCTCGCGGTGGAGGACGTGATCCGGAAGCTGCGGCCCGACGCGGAGGTCAAGATCCAGCGGGCAGACGGGCTGCGCGAGTGCCGGAAGCTGCTGACGCTGGCCCGCGCGGGCAAGCTGGACGGCTATCTGCTCGAGGGCATGGCGTGCCCCGGCGGCTGCATCGCCGGCGCGGGCACGATCATCGCGCCGGAGCAGGCGGCCAAAAAGCTGAAGGAGCATATCGCGCAGGCGGACGTGACGTCCTGCGCGGATAGCCCCTTCTGTGCAGAATTGGAAAAATAACGAAGTCCGG
>CAJMLC010000083.1 GCA_905214155.1 uncultured bacterium
CGGTGTGCCGCGCTTTAGCTCGTTTCCAACGGTGGTTGGTGAACATCCGATTGCTTTGGCAATGGCTCTGTTCGTGTAGCCTGCGTTCTTGAGATGCTGGATTGCTCCTCGTTCCTCTCGCTGTAAGTGCTGTCCCTTCTTGCGTTCTACCGATTCTGTGATATAATCTTGGCAGTCCATAGTGATTGCCCTCCCTTGGAAGATGTTGTGTGCTAACTTCATTCTACCATGTGGGGAAAATCACTATGGATTTTTTCTTAGGTGTCCAACTTCATTTTACAATCGACCTGTTATTTATAATGCATAAAAAGCGTGTAAGGATATTCATTAGGATGCCCAAGGAAGCAAACATGCTACAGATATAGCTCTGCCCATTTATACAAACAGGCCGCACCGTCCTCAAATCGGACAGTGCGGCCTGTGTTCATCATTGTGTGTCAATCCCATGTTCTATCCCATGTCAGCATCCGCCCTCCGTCGACCAGAAAGCTGGAACCTGTGGCAAACGAAGCATTATCGGACGCGAGGAACACAAGCAGGTTCACCATTTCCTGCGGCTGCGCCGCACGCTTCAATAGTGTTTTCATGCCGTTCATTCCCTGCCGGGTCAAGACCGGCCCGGGGCAGAGGCTGACCACCCGAATACCGTACTGCACGCCGTACATGGCGCAGGCTTTTGTCAATCCATGTGCCGCGCCAGACTTTGCCGCAGAATATCCCATGTCAGAATAGCAGCCTTCCTCGCCGGTCACAGAGCCGATATTGATGATCACGCCGGTTCTCTGCTCGCGCATGTATTTCATGACGGCGTGGTCAAAGTACAATTGCCCGCGAAGATTGACATCTAGCGACCAGTCGTATATGTCGATGGGTATATCTGGGAACTCCATTTTTTCGCGTCAACACCTAGGATTCTGCATTCCGCACCGCCTGCCAGATTGATCATGACATCAATCGAGCCAAAAGTGTCGGCAGCCTTTTTTACCGCGTCCTCGACTTGCATATATTGCCGCACATCGCAGACAGCGTAAGCCGCTTTCTTCGGATATATCCGGTCGATCTGCTGCGTGACCTCGATCAGCTTTTCTTCATTGATGTCGATCAATACAACATTTGCGTACATTGCGGCAAACTCTTTTGCCGCCAGCAGAGCGATCCCTGACGCAGCACCGGTCAGGAGGACTGTTTTCCCAGAAAAATCAAATTTCATCTGTTTTCCTTTCACGTTCGGGCGTCAGCTGCGCGGAACATATCCGATCCAGCGCTCAGCACCGGGCAGGCTCAGATCTTTCTCTTCAGAGAGCCGCCCTTGATCGCGTCGATGGACACTGCAACGAGCAGGACTGCGCCGACAACGATTTCCTGCCAGTACACGCCGATGCCGATGATGGTCATGCCGTTATTGAGGATGGCGATGACCATGGAGCCGAGGAAGGTGCCGAAGATGGTGCCCTTGCCGCCGGTCAGAGCGGCGCCGCCGAGAATAACGGCGGACAGCGCCGTCATGTTATAGTTGACCGCCGCGTTGGGCAGGCCCGCACCGGTCTGCGCGGCCATCAGAACGCCGGAAACGCCGCACATGAGGCCATTGAGCACATAAAGCGCAAATCTCTGACGGTTGACCTTGATGCCCGACAGGAAGCTTGCCTGCGCGTTGCCTCCGATCATATAGACATTGCGGCCAAAGACTGTATATTTGGAGATCAGATGGAAGATCACATAGGTAACGGCCATGATCAGCAGCGAGCACGGAATGGGGCCGATATAGCCTCTGCCGATGAAAATGAAAGATCTGTCGCTGATGGTGACGGAGGAGCCGTTCGTGATCAGATAGGCAAAGCCGCGGAACACCTGCATCGTTGCGATGGTGGTGATGAAGGCATTGAGCTTCAGGACCGTGATAAAGAAGCCGTTGATCGCGCCGACCAAAACGCCGGAGGCCAGTGCGCACAGGACCGTAAAGTACCACGGCATACCTAGCTTCGTCGAGCAGATGGCGGCAACCATGCCGACCGCCGCGATCTGCGAGCCGACGGACAGGTCAATGTTGCCGGAGATGTTGATAAACGTGACCGAACAGGAAACGACGCCGACGATCGCCGCATACAGACCGATGTTCAGAACGTTTTTCACCGTGAGGAAATAGGGGCTTGCCAGCGTAAAAACGATGATCTCGATCACGAGCGCGCAGATAACGGTAAAGATCGAGGGCAGCTTCTTGCCCTTGAGTTTGCTTAACATATCAGTGTCCTCCTATTGCGTAATTCACGACGGTCTCCTGCGTTGCCTCTTCTCTGGTCAGGAAGCCGGAAATGTGTCCTTCAAACATGACCATGATCCGGTCGGACATTGCCAGCAGCTCTGGCATTTCCGAGGTGATGATGATCACGCATTTTCCCTGCGCGCAAAGCTCGTCGAGGATCTTATAGATCTCAGCCTTTGCGCCGACATCAATGCCGCGCGTCGGCTCGTTCAGGATCAGGATATCCGGGTTCAGCTCCAGCCACTTGGAAAGGACGACCTTCTGCTGGTTGCCGCCGGACAGGGAGACGGTGTCGGTCCTGTAGGACGGCGTCTTGATGCGCAGACTCTCAATCCACTTATTTGCGACCGCTTCATCCTTCCTGTAATTGATGAAGACGCTTCTGTTCTTGCAGTAGGACGACGACATGATGTTGACAGCTACAGACTGGTTCAGGACGAGGCCCTCCGTCTTTCGCTCCGCCGGACAATAGGCCATACCGGCATTGACCGCATCCATGGGATCGTGGATCCGTACCGGCTTTCCGTGTACAAGGATCCTGCCCTTGTGCAGGATATCCTGTCCGAAGATCGCCGTACCGACATTCTGGTGGCCGGAGCCCATCAGGCCGTAGATGCCGAAGATCTCGCCCTTACGCGTCGAGAAAGAGATATCCTTTACATAGTCAGTCTCCAGCCCCTCGACCCGGAGGATCTCGTCGCCGATCGGGATCGTCTCCTTGGGATACATGTCGGTCAAATCGCGGCCGACCATGCGGGAGATCAGCTCGTCCTTCGTCGCGTCGCGGATGTTCAGCTCGCCGGTCTTTTTGCCGTCGCGCAGAACCACAACGCGGTTGGCGACCTCAAACAGCTCGTCCAGCTTGTGGGAAATGTAGAAAATAGCAACGCCCTCAGAGGCTGCTTTATGAACAAAATTCAGGAGGTTCTTGACCTCTGTGTCATTCAGAGACGAGGTCGGCTCGTCCATGATGATCACCTGTGCATGATTGGAAATGACCTTGGCAAGCTCGATGAGCTGCTTCTGCGCCACGGAGCAGGCCCCCATGGTGGTCTTCGGGTCAATATCCAGGCCCACGACCGAAAGGATCTGCCGGGCCTCCGCGTACATTTTCTTATAATCGACAAAGCCGTGCTTTTTCGGAATGCTGCCGATAAAAATGTTCTCGGCGACCGAAACGGACGCCACATAATTCAGTTCCTGATGAATGACGCCGATGCCGGCGTTTTTTGCCGCAAGCGGCACCTCGAACACGACCCTCTGGCCGTTCAGATAGATCTCGCCCTCGTCCGGCTGATAAACACCGGAAAGGATCTTGATCAGAGTACTTTTGCCCGCGCCATTTTCGCCGAGCAAAGCGACGACCTCGCCCTTTTTGATATTGATATCGATGTTGTCCAGCGCACGGACACCGGGGAAGCTTTTGCCGATCCCTCTTGCTTCCATCACATATTCAGCCAAACCGAATACCTCCATCGCGATATAGGATCCATCCCGCAGCGCATGTGCCGGCCGGAGTACTGCTTTCGCCGGCACAATGTCCGCTGCGGGATGGTCTTAGATTGTACTGCTGCAAGCGGCCGAAAGGCAGGGCCGCGCGACAGAGTTAGCCGACCTGATCCCAGGGATAGTTGCTGGTGTCGTAGACCTCAGCCAGGTTGTCCCAGGAGATCGCAAGCATCTCGCAGGGATTAAGCTCGGGAATGGAGCCCTCGGTGAAGTACTGCTCCACGAGCTTGCAGCACTGTTCGCCGTACAGCTCGGTAAAGTTGGAGGTGGTGTACAGCCAGCAGCAGTTGCCCTGCGTTGCTTCCATGGTATCGGTAAAGGTGTTGTCGATGTTGCAGCTGATGATCTTGACGTCGCCGTCACGGCCGGCCGTCTCAGCAGCAGCCATGCAGCCGGTCGCAGCATTGTTGTTAACGCCGAAAACAATGATGGAATGTGCGTCCGGATGCGCGGTGAGGAAGTCGTTGAAGCGCTGCTGGATGATCTGCGCGTCGTTTTCGCCTTCGATCTCGACGGCCTCGCCGTACTTGATGCCCAGGTCGTCAAACGCATCGATTGCGGCTCTGACGCGCTCCTGCACGACGTCGCCGGAGGCAAGCTGTGTGATCACGACCGCATAGTCGCATTCACCGTTGTTGTTGTCCTTGAGCCACTGTGCCATGACCTCACCATTGTAATAGCCCATCGATGGGGAGTCAATGCCGAAGAACGGTGCGCCGGGAAGCGCGATGTCCACCGCCAGAACGGGGATATTGGCCTCGCCGAAGATGTCCATGATGGTCTGGCCGACGGATGCGTCGACGTTCAGATCGACGACAAAGTCAACGCCCTTCTGAACCATGATCTCCGCGTTGGAGACGCCGGTGGGGCCGTCGCCGTTGTTGTCCGCATAGACGAGTTCCCAGCCGCGCTCCTCGCAGGCCTTTTCAAAGCCCCACTTGACGAGACGGCCGAACTGGCCCTTTTCGTTGATGTTGCAGAGGCCAAGCTTGAGTTTTTCGGGAACGCCTGCCGGGGCATCATTTTCCGCCGCTGCGGCCGGCTGTTCCGTCTGCTCCGGCTGTTCCGTCTGTGCCGGCTCCGTATTTGCCGCGCAGGCAGCAAGCGTGAGCGCCATGATGAATGCGAGTACAAGAGCGATTAGCTTTTTCATGTTTGTCCTCCTAAATTGTTTTTTTGCGAGCATTCCTTATATGTGTTTATTCCAAATAGAATACTTGCCGGAATGGATGCGGCTGACTGAGATCGACGATTCCCTGCATGGACGCCGCCCATCTTTTCTGCGCTGCATTGACCGCCTTGACAGCGTCGCGCTTTTCCAGATCCTCGCATTCGTAGTAGCCGAAAACGCGGTCTCCCGACAGAAAGATGGAGTAGTTGCGGATCCCCTGAAGCTTGAGATTCTCGACCATTTCAGGCCAGATGCGGTCGTGCCGCTCGATATATTCTTCGCTTTTTCCGGGAAGGAGCCTGCCCTCCCACATGACTCTGTTCAGCATATCAGCCTCTGATGATCTCATAGTCGATCCCGAGGACCTCGGCGATCTTTGCGACCGTATCCGCTCTGTGGCCGATGCCGAGCGCATAGTGGTGCGTGGGACCGGCCATGACCCACTTCTTGATAAAATCGCGGATGTTGGGGTCGAAATGGCCTCTGGTGTTGGTGTTACCGGTGGGCGGGATGGAACCCTTTTCCGACATACCCTCGCCGATGACGAACTTGAGCTTACCGCTGCCGTCCTGCGTGATCCCGAGCATGGTGATGGGGCCTTCCTTCAGCTTGAACTCGACCGAAGCGCCAGAGCCGGGCTTGCCGTGATATTTCTTCAGGCTGCGGAGCACCGGCTTGCCCTCCGCCACGGCGATGTGGTGCGGGCCGTCGTGTCCGACGAGGATATAATCCTCCTTGAAGTCGATCGGATGGAACTCCGCAAAGCTGCCGCCGATGTTCAGCCTGTCCATGATGAACATGGCGATGCAGGTCTTGATATCAAACTCGCCGCACATCGGGATGCCCTGCGCGTTGAGCAGGGAGTTGCCGACGATCAGCGAAGAGATCATTGCCTGCGTATCCGAGCCGGGCTGCGCATTGTAGTAATAGGCAAGGCCGGTCAGATCGTACTTCTCAATAAAATGATCCAGACAAACGGAAGCCTTCGCCGCCTTTTCCAGATCCGCGTCCGTGAGCTTCATGGCGATCGGATCGCTGCCCGGGTCGGGCGTGTCGAAGTTCTCGAGGATAACGGACTTCTGCGCCTCGATCTCCTCCGGCTTTACCTCATCAAAGACCGCCTTCATGTCGTCGACCTCGAGCAGCGGCACATGCACGTCAAACGCAGCGGAGATCGCGGTGGGATCGGCGTGCATGTCGTACATGGACTCCAAAACGTGGCCCATGAGGCCGAATCTGGCGCCGTGCAGGTCGTGGAGCACCTTTGCGATATCACACCATTCGGCGATGGCCGCTTCGGCCTTTTCGTCGCCGTAGAGGGTGCCGATGATCACGTCGTTTACCTTCTTGCCCATGCGGATCGCAACGCCGGTAAACTCCGGAACGGAGCAGATATTGTCGTTTTCAAGCTGGATCCGGGTGCTTCCATTGGAAAGATCAAAGGTCTCGCGGGGCTGTAAGGCGACCAGGACCATGGGCTGAGCCGCGTTCCTGACGATCGGCGCAAAAACAGAGGATGTGGCGTAGGTGAGCATATTGCACATCAGCACGTCGGGATGATCTCCCTGTATTTTCGCAAGCGCATCGTAGGCCTTTGCGTTTGTGTCGATCATGCCGTAATCCACGATCTCCACGTCGTTTTTCGCAAGGATCGCCTTAAACTCCTCGTGATACTGCATCAGCGTATCCAGAAGGCCGGGGAATTGGTCCCAATATACAGGATGGGCGACGCCGAAAACACCGATGCGGCCGACCCGCTTGTTCTTTCGTTCAATCATACTGTCAGAACCCCTTTTGTTATGATTATGCTATTATTTTACCGGGACCGACGCTTTGCGGCAAGAGAGTAAGCAAAGCAAAGCTTGTCGAAAATAAATATGCACTTTTCATAAAGCGCCGAACGCGCCCGAACAGGAAAATATCGGTTCCGGCCCCGGCCGCAAACACGAATTTCGGCTATCCCGTCTTTTTATTTTGCGAAAAGAAACAAAACATTGCGAAAATAAATCTACGTCTTCAACAAAAAATCAGACATCTCTTTCCTTCAGGAAGCGGACATGCTAATATGAAGCAAAGAGCCGGAGCAGGCCCGTCAGAATGCCCGCTCCCGCTCAAAGCCGATTGTAGCAGGAGGAACGCAGCCCCTTGGAGCAGACAAAGATTATTTCCTGCACGGACATTGCGCCGTTTGTCCGCTATGTGCAAAAATATCAGCCGCCGTACCATCTTACGGATTCCGTAGAGTTTCTGACGGCGTATGACCACCGCCTGTTTTATGTTTATCACGGCGACGGACTGGTCGAATTCCGTGACCACTCGTTCCGCATCACGCGCGGCGACGTGCTTCTATGGCCGTCGGGTTGGGATTATCGTCTCACGCACAGCGTGAACGGCGGCCTGCTTCTGCTGGGCTGCAATTTCGACTACGAGCAGCGATACGCCCACGCGGCCTATCCGATCCCACCGGATATTGCTTCGGATTTTCAACCAAATTTGATCCACGAGCACATTGGAATTAAGGAGTTACCTGCCACAAGTGAGCCGATCTGTCTGCATAATATGGAGGAGATCAAGCCGTATCTGGAGCTTATGCTTCAGGAATATCAGACGCAGCTGGTCTTTTTCCAGATGCGGCTCAGTGGTCTGCTGAAAAATGTGCTGTCCCAGATATTCCGCAGCTGCGCCGTCGGCTCGCCCTCCGGAACGATGTCCTCCGATCAGGTCAATGATGTGATCGAATATATCAAGGAGCATTACAACGAGCCGATCAGCAACAGCATGATCGGAGAGCACTTCAATTACCACCCCAATTATCTGAACAAGCAGATGGTGCAGCATACCAGCAAATCGATCCACCAGTACCTGATCACATACCGCATCACACAGGCGGTCAATCTGCTGGAGAATACGGATATGCCGGTCAGCGCAATCGCCGCCGAGGTGGGCTTCGGAGACGTGTGCCATTTTTCGCGCATCTTCCATCAGCGCACCGGCCAGGCTCCGGGCAATTACCGCCGCTGCCATAAGCGGAAATGACAAGTCGAGATAAGTTGTTTTAAGAAAACCGGTATTGGAAAGCTACGGCGGAAACAGGGTTTTGATAACGCTTATATTGTCGCCCCGGCCTAATTGGCGACAGGTGCTTAGACAATATTCCAAATATTTGAGCAGGCCTGATTTTCCCTTTCAGGAATTGTTTGCATACAAGTATAGCAACCGAAAAGTTGATTTGTTTTTCCTGTGGGACAGATATTTTCCGCGCAATAAGCGAAGCATAATTATATAGGATCAATCGGGCAAAAACCTCTTGCAGTAAAAAGTCCGTTTTCTTGCCATGCAGGCAAGATAGCCCAATGGTATATTTAAGGTCTCTAGGGTGTATTCTTCCAACTCCCAACGCACCCGGACAGCGGACCTTTTCACGCTGCGCTGCGCCATTTTTCCTTGAAATACGTCTGGAGCGGATTTTATTGCGCTGTTGGACAAATGCGGAAGCAGTTGCTGTACTTGG
>CAJMLC010000084.1 GCA_905214155.1 uncultured bacterium
GATCAGCGACCTGCGCATGATCTTCGAAAACGACATCCGCTTCCTGTCGCAGTTTTAAGGAGGGCTGAACGATGAATATTTCGAGAAACTGGCTCAAAGAGTTTGTAGATATTGAGGCAACTGACCGCGAATACGATGAGATCATGACGATCGCCGGTCAGAAGGTCGAGACCACCACACGCATGGACGCCGAGATCAAAAATGTCGTCGTCGGCAAGGTGCTCTCGATGGCGCGGCATGAAAATTCCGACCACATGTGGGTCTGCATGGTGGACGTCGGCGCGGAGCGCCCCGTCCAGATCGTCACCGGCGCGCAGAACGTCCACGAGGGCGATCTCGTGCCCGTGGCGCAGCACAACTCGTATCTGCCCGGCGGCGTGCATATCACGAAGGGCAAGCTCCGCGGCGTGGAGTCCTGCGGCATGCTCTGCTCGTTCAAGGAGCTTGGGCTGACGCAGAACGATGTGCCGGACGCTTATGAGGACGGGATCTGGATCCTGAACAACGAGGACTGCACCGTCGGCGAGGACATCAACCACGTCATGGGTACGGACGATTCGATCGTCGAATTTGAGATCACGAACAACCGCCCGGACTGCTATTCCCTGCTGGGCCTCGCGCGCGAGACCGCTGCGGCGTTCAACGTCCCGATGCGGCACCACGACCCGGTCGTGAAGGGCGGCGCGGAGGGTGTCCTGCCCGAGCTGCTGGACGTGGAAGTTCCGGCGGAGGATCTCTGCCTGCGCTATACCGCGCGCATGGTGCGCAACGTCAAGATCGCGCCGAGCCCCAAGTGGATGCGTCAGCGCCTGCGCTCCGCCGGCATCCGTCCGATCAACAACATCGTCGACATCACGAACTATGTCATGGTCGAATATGGCCAGCCGATGCATGCCTTCGACTATCGCTATGTCAAGGGCGGCAAGATCATCGTCCGCCGCGCGGGCGAGGATAAGACGCTCACCACGCTCGACGGCAGCGTCCGTCAGCTGCAGCCGGATATGCTCGTCATCGCGGACGAGACGAAGCCGGTCGGTCTGGCCGGCATCATGGGCGGCGAGAACAGCGAGATCGTGGACGACACGGCCGACGTTGTGTTCGAATCCGCCAACTTCCTCGGCGCGTCCATCCGCAAGACAGCGCTGGCCCTCGGCATGCGCACCGATGCTTCGGCGAAATTTGAAAAGGACATCGACCCGATGCTGACCGTTCCGGCGGTCAACCGTGCATGCGAACTGGTCGAGATGCTCGGCGCAGGCGAAGTCGTCGACGGGATGATCGACATTCTGAACTATATTCCGGAGCCCGTCACCCTTCCGCTCGAGCCCGCCAAGATCAACGCGCTGCTCGGCACCAACATTTCCGAGGCCGACATGGTCGACTATCTGCGGCGCGAAGAAGTCCCGGTCGTGGACGGCATGGTGCAGGTCCCCTCGTGGCGGCCCGACCTTCGCTGCATGGCAGACCTCGCCGAAGAGGTCGCGCGGTACTATGGCTATAACAAGATCGACACGACGCTGATGCGCGGCGCGACGACGATGGGTGGCTATTCCGAGACGCAGAAGCTGGAGAACGCGGCAGGCGCGGCAGCGCGCGCGATGGGCTACAGCGAGATCATCACCTATTCCTTCGTCTCGCCGTCCACATTTGATTCCATCCGCATGCCGGCAGACTCTCCCCTGCGCAAAACCGTCAAGCTCATCAACCCGCTGGGCGAGGATCGCTCGATCATGCGGACCGTCATCCTGCCGAGCATGCTGGACATTCTGGCGCGGAACTTCGCGCTGAAGAACAAGGGCGTCAAGCTCTATGAGCTGGGCAAGATCTATCTCCCGGTCGAGGGCCAGACCCTCCCCGATGAGCCGAAGCGCCTGATTTTCGGGACCTATGGCGAGCATGAGGACTTCTTCTCGATGAAGGGCGAGATCGTCGCGCTGCTCGAGCAGCTGAACGCCAAGCCCGCGACGTTCGTCGCCGAGAAGCACAACCCGAGCTATCATCCGGGCCGCTGCGCCAACATTCTCATCGACGGCAAAGTCATGGGCGTCCTCGGCCAGATCCATCCGCTGATCGCCGAGAATTATGGCATCGGTGCAGACGTCTACGTCGCGGAGCTGGACTTCACGGCGCTCGAGGGCGCGCTGGAGCCGGAGCGTGTGTTCCACAGCCTGCCGAAGTTCCCCACCGTCACGCGCGACCTCGCGCTCGTCTGCGACGAGTCCATCACGGTCGGTGCGCTGGAGGACTGCATTGCGGAAGCGGGCGGCAAGCTGCTGCGCAAGATCGACCTGTTCGACATCTACCGCGGCCCTGGCATCGCCCCGGGCAAGAAGAGCGTCGCCTTCTCGCTCGAGCTGCGTGCCGATGACCGGACGCTGACCGACGAAGACTCCGTCAACACCGTCAACCGCGTACTGGACGCGCTGCGCGAAAAGCTGGACGTCATGCTGCGCTGAATATCGCGGCCTCCAACACCATATACTGTGTCGTGGACAAACTTGTAACACAAATGAAATGTTCCACCTGTTTACAATGTTCGGCAAGTATAGTATGATGGTGACAGAAAACAGCAAAGGAGGCTGCACGGCATGGATGACAATACGATCAAATTTGTAGTTCCCGATGACACGACAGAAGAAATGAAAGCGATCCTCACCGCGGTTTACGGCGCGCTGAGCGAAAAAGGCTACAACCCGATCAATCAGATCGTGGGCTATCTGCTGTCTGAGGACCCGACCTATATCACCAACTATAACAACGCGCGCAGCCTCATCTGCAAGCTCGATCGCGATGAGCTGCTGCAGGAGCTGGTGCGCCATTATCTGTTCGAGTAAGAGAACTTCAAAAGGGTTTTAGCAGACGGTCATTTTGACCGTCTGCTTTTCCTTGCTTTCCGGTTCGTTTTTTGGTATAATAATCATAATCGTATATTCTCCCAACCCAAAACATCCAAATTTCCCAGCGTTTTTTGAATTTCGGGCCAAATTGCAAAAATCCGCGCATAGACGTTGACAATTAAGTGACAACGTGTTACAATTTGGTTACATGTATGCAGGAGGTATCTATGGCAGAGGAAAAATCGATCCTGACCTATAAGGGCAAGCCCCTGATGCGGAAGGATAACGTGGTATATTACGGCTCGATGGCCGATTCGCATATTGTGATGCTGCAGATTCTGGAGACGAAAAAGGTGAACGGCGAAGACATTGCAAGCAAGGTCTCCGTGGAACTTCAGCTCACCGATCCCAACGCGAGAGCGCGGGACCGCATCGTGAAAAAATCAGAAAAAGACGGCTTCTACACGGCGTTGGATGTTGGCTGTGTGTGGCTGAAGCGGGCGCTGGCAAACAAGTAACGTTTCGATAGACAGCGCATTGGGGATTTGGGAGAACAAATATGAAGAAACTCATCAGAACGTTGACGCTGACTATCGGCGTCTGTCTGGCCCTGCTCTGTTCCGTGCAGGCCATTGAACTGAAAACCGGCATCGGCATCGTAGAGACGAATGGGCTTCGCCTGCGGGCCAAGCCCAGCACCGAGGCGGACATTCTCGACAACGCCTCCTACGGCGACAACGTGGTCATCATCCGCGAATCCGGCGATTTCTACCTCGTCGACTATAACCTGCAGATCGGCTATATGGCCAAGGGCTATGTGACGTTCAAGGAACGGGAAAACGTGGAGCTTGGCTACGGCAAGGTCGTGGACGCATCGGTCAACATGCGCGCCAAGCCCGACCCGGCGAGCGACCTTGCGGCCACGCTGAACGCAGGCGACAAGGCCTACATCATCGGCTTCAACTGCGGCTGGTATAAGGTGCAGTACAATGGCCTGACCGGCTATATCCGGAGCGACCTTCTGGAGCTGACGGAAAAGCCGAAGACGAACACGGGCGGCGCGGTCTCCGCCGGGCAGCAGCTTGTCGACCTCGCGAAGCAGTATCTCGGCACGCCTTATGTCTGGGGCGGCACGACGACCTCCGGCTTCGACTGCTCCGGCTATACAAAGTATGTCTATGCACAGCTCGGCTATACGCTCAATCGTACGGCGGCGCAGCAGCTCTCAAACGGCGTTTCGGTCACGAATCTTCAGGTTGGCGATCTGGTGTTTTTCAACAATACATATTCCTCGTCCCTCGCGGCGACACACGTCGGCATCTACACCGGCGACAACCAGTTCATCCACGCGGCTGAGGGCGGCGTGAAGATCACGGATCTTTCCGATTCGTTCTATGCGAGCCGCTATGTGGGTGCAAGAAGAATTTTTTGAATCTCAGGTATGAAAGAATGAGAAGCCGTACAGACTATCTGTGCGACTTCTTTTTCATTTTTCCATTCCTCTTGACCGTGAAGGTGTTAACCTTCACGGTATTTTTTACCCGTTCTCTTCCCACCGCAACGAAAAAAGCCTCCCTTGTGTAAAGGGAGGTGGCATTTGCGAAGCAAATGACGGAGGGATTGTACAAGGGAGCCTTTCATTGTATGAAACCCAAATAATCGCACAAACTACAAAAAACATTCAGGAGGCGATGGAATGGACGATCTGCACATCGGCGCGCAGTCGGTGCGGTTCGACGCGCCGCCGTCGATCTTGTCCTTTGCGGCGATCGGCGGGAAAAAGGAGCAGGAAGGGCCGCTGGCCAGCTATTTTGATTTCCTCTCCGGCGACACGACGTTCGGCCAGAAAAGCTGGGAAAAGGCGGAGAGCGAGCTGCAAAAGCGCGCGCTGGACACGGCGCTGCGCAAGCTGGACGCGAAATACAGGGATCTCGACGCGCTCTTCGCGGGCGACCTTCTGAACCAGTGCATCGGCTCGGCCTTTGCGATGCGCGAGACGGGGATCCCCTTTCTCGGGCTCTACGGCGCGTGCTCAACGATGGCAGAGTCACTTCTGCTGGCGAGCGCAGCGGTAAACGCCGGCTACACCCGCCGCGCCGCGGCGCTCACCTCTTCGCACTTCGCCTCTGCCGAGCGGCAGTACCGCTTCCCTCTCGGCTATGGCGGCCAGCGGACACCGACGGCGCAGTGGACAGCGACGGCCGCCGGGTGCTGTGTGGTGGGGCGCGGGTCTCGCGGGCCATACGTCACGGGCGCGACCGTGGGCCGCATCGTCGACCTCGGCATCAAGGACGCGAACAACATGGGCGCCGCAATGGCCCCGGCGGCTGTCGACACGCTGGTACGGCACTTTCAGGACTTTGGCGTCTCCCCTGCTGATTACGACCTGATCGTCACGGGCGACCTTGGTGCGCTCGGCAAGCAGATCGTGCTCGAACAGACGGCGAAGGATGGCTATGACCTCTCGCAGAACTATGACGACTGCGGCGTGCTGCTCTTTTCCGCGAAAAAGCAGGACGTCCACTCCGGCGGCTCCGGCTGCGGCTGCTCGGCCAGCGTGCTCTGCGGGTATCTGCTGCGCCGGATGCAGGAAGGCTCGCTGAAAAGCCTGCTCTTCTGCGCGACGGGCGCGCTGCTCTCGCCGGTGTCGACGTGGCAGGGCGAATCCATCCCCGGCATCTGCCACGCGGTGGCCATTTCGGCGGAGAGGCGGTGAAGCAATGGAATATCTAAAAGCATTTCTCGTGGGCGGCGCGATCTGCGCGGTGGGCCAGCTGCTGCTCGACAAAACGAAGCTGACGCCCGCGCGCATCCTCGTCTGCTTCGTGGTGCTGGGCGTGATCCTCGGCGCATGCGGCGTGTACAAGCCGCTGGTGGACTTCGCAGGCGCGGGCGCGACCGTGCCGCTGACCGGCTTCGGCTACAACCTCGCCAGGGGCGTGAAGCAGGCCGTGCAGGAGGACGGATGGCTCGGCGTGCTCACCGGCGGGCTGAAGGCCGCGGCGGGCGGCATCTCGGCGGCGGTGTTTTTCGGCTTTCTCGCCGCGCTGCTCTGCAATCCGAAGGATAAATCCTGAAATTTTGCGCAAAATAGCAATATCCTAATTTTAATGGAGGCAAAACCATGAAGAACAGTCAGAATAAGACCAATTCGTCCAACCAGACGAACCAGAACAGCCAGAACGAACAGTCCCAGAACTACACCAACAAGCAGAACAAGAGCGATAAGAACTGCAAGTAAAACAAGGCCCCTTCCATCCGGAAGGGGCCGTTTTCGTACTTATCTCAATGTGATATACTGCCTCTGGCTCGCGTCATAGAGCCGCACCAGAATGGCCGCGGCCTCGCTGCGCTTGAGCGAGCTTTCGGGATGGAACGTCCCGAGCCGGTCAGAACCCGTCAGGATGCCCGCCCGATAGAACGCGAAAATTTCCTCGGCATAAGCGTCTCCGGACTTCACATCGGGGATATTGTCGACCGTGTTGATCGTCCCGGCGTTCAGCAGCTTCGAGAGAATATGGACGAACTCAGCTCTTGTGACCGGCGCGTTCATCGTCTCGGCGCTCTTACTCTGGTAGGCTGCCTCAATCAGGCCGTTGGCGACCGCATAGTTGACATAATTGTCATACCAGTGCGTCCCGCCATTTTGCAGCGTCACAAAGCCGACGCTCTGCTTCTGGTGCAGCGCCGCAGCCAGCTTGATGGCCTGGGCCACGGTCAGCGTCGAATCCGGCTTGAAATAGCGCGCAGTCACGCCGTCGATCAGCTCATTCGCCCACGCGCTCTTGACCGGCTCGTAGAACCAGTGGTTGGAGTCCACATCGTAGAACGGGAAATCCTCCGGCACGAAGAAGATCCTGCCCCTGATCTTGTCCAGAAGGCTGCCGATGACCTGACCCAGACCGTTTTCGTCCTTGCCCGGCGTCACAGGTGTCTCAGGCGTCTTTGTTTCGGCGACCAGCGTGGCCCAGCTTCCGTTCCAACGAGCGTCCGTGACCTCCGCCACGGCATTTTCACCGTCGAGCACCTGAATGGTGCGTGCTCCGCTTTCGGTATATTTCCACTTGAGGGCGGAACTCGACGGATTCAGAGTCTGCTCCGTATCAGCCGCGGGCAGCGCGCCAGTGAACCAGACGGGCGTCACGCCGTCCAGCGTCACGTCGCCGCTCACCGTGCCATCGTCTTCAAGGCCCCAGCAGGCACTTGTTTCACCGTCCTGATTCAGCATCCAGACGTCCGCGGTCTTGGAGAAGACCACTTTGTTCGGGTCGCTTCCGCCATAGTAAGTGCCAACACCGATGGCCTGTGCTTTTGCACCCGCAACTGCCCGTACCTTTGCATTTTCTGTGATAGAGATCGTACCAAAGCCGCTGTCATTGTTGTAGCTCCGGCCCGCGCCAATACCAGCGCCGCCGTTCGTTCCGCTATAATGAGAACCGCCGTAGGCCGTCACATCCGCATCACCGCAGATGGAAATCACTGCATACTGCGTAATCTCACCAGTGCTGGTATCAATCTCAGCTACAGGGAAATCATTACCCGCACCAATACCAGAAGCAGCGCCGCCACCCTTTGCCTCGATCTTACCGCCGCTGATGGTAATACTTGTCACACCACTATTATCACCGCTACC
Organism: uncultured bacterium; assembly: GCA_905214155.1. Lineage (GTDB taxonomy): Bacteria > Bacillota > Clostridia > Oscillospirales > Oscillospiraceae > CAG-170. Next base: position 7,471 of record CAJMLC010000084.1, read on the forward strand.
AATGCCAGCACCACCAAAGCCGCCGCTGCCTTCATCACCGCCAACGGCAGAAATATTACCGCCGGTGATCGTAATCGTACCACTGCCAGCATTTGTGCCGCCGCCAATACCAGCGGCGTCCGTGCCGCCGTGTGCGATGACCTGTGCGTCATTCGAGATCAAAATGTCGGTTCTGCCGTTTTGCGGATAGGTTCCGCCGCCGATTGCACCGCCCGTACCGATGCCCGCGCCGCCACCTGTTGTACTGACATTATCACCTGCACCACCGGTGGAGTAGACCTTGCCACCGCTGATCTGGATCGTGTTCTCCGCAGAGGCAGCAGTTTCATTATCCCACATTGTCATGCCACCAGTGCCAATCCCAGCGCCAGCGCCATAATTATTGTCTGTAGTCTTGCCGCCCGTCGCGTTGACTTCGCCGCTCTCGATCTTGATCGTGCCGAAATCCGGCTTTGCAATTACTGCCGAGCTTTGCACCTGAACGCCGTTGCCGCCGATTCCGGCGCCTCCGGCATTGTCATATTCATATTCGCCTCCAAAGGCATTCAGCTTGCCGCTGCCCGTGATGACGAGCTCCGCGCCGGGCGCGACATAGATGCCCGCATAGCCAAGCGCGCCTCTGACGGTGCTCTCGCCCACCAATGTCAGCGTCAGCTTGCCGCTGAGCACCTCGATTGCGGCCGCATCCGCATCATCGCCCGGTTCGATCACCGCGCTGTTCAGGGTCAGCGCCGTGTCGTCCGTTACGCGGTAATACGTTCCGTCCTTGTGTTCGCCTGTGACGGTCTGGCTGCCGGTCAGGACAACCGGGCTGCCCGCTGCCAGCGCCGCCGTCGGCAGCAGGGCCAACAGCATCACCAGCGTCAAGACGCATGCCAAAAGTCGTTTTTTCATGACTGTTTCCTCCATCAATCAAAGCTTATCATATCTCCACTTGTGGAGATATGCGAAAGGGACGTCCCT
>CAJMLC010000085.1 GCA_905214155.1 uncultured bacterium
GCCGCGCGTGGTGATGCGGAGCGTCGGGATGACCGGCAGCGCCATGAAGCTGAGCGTCATGAACGGATCGATGCCCTCCTTGACGCCGAGCCGGAAGGCCGCCTTTTTCGCGCCCTCGAGCTTTTCGTTCATCTCGGTCAGCGGGCAGTCGGACATGATGCCCGCGATCTCCAGCACGACGTTCCCGCGGATCTCGCCGTTTTCGACCACGACGATGCCGCCGTGCTGCTGCACGATCTGATTCGCGGCAAAGGCCATATCGTCCTCATTCGTGCCGACGACGATGATGTTGTGCGAATCATGCGAGATGCTCGTCGCCACCGCGCCTGCCTTCAGGCCATAGCCCTGAATGTAGCCGAGGCCGACGTGGTGCGTGTTCTTGTGCCGCTCGATCACCGCGATCTTCAGAATGTCCTTTTCGAGGTCCACGCGGTCAGAATACCCGTTGTCGGTCGTGACGATCTCGCCGGGGATCATGCCGATCACGCCGCGCGGGCGCGTATCCTTGAAATCGTTCGGTGTGAGCGTCCCGACGTGGAACGTGTCATGCGCACGCTCGTCGAGATACGTCTCGATCTCCGGGGCCGGGAAGTCGAGCAGCGTCGTGCCGTCCCAGTAGAGCTTGCCCTTTTTGAAAACCATCTGGACGTTGAAATCCTTGAAGTTGTCGATGATGGCGAAGTCCGCCAGATAGCCGGGCGCGATCGCGCCGCGGTTGTTCAGCAGGAAATAGCGCGCCGCATGATGGCCCGCGGCCTTGACGGCGATGATCGGGTCGACACCGTATTTGTTGATCGCCTCGCGGCAGATATAGTCGATGTGGCCCTTCTCGAGCAGGTCGTTCGGGTGCTTGTCGTCGGTGCAGAACATGCAGCGCTCGGCGTACTGCGGCGTCAGCAGCGGAGCCAGCGCCTCAAGGTTCCGCGCCGCCGTGCCCTCGCGGATCATGATGAACTGCCCGCGGCGCAGCTTGGCCAGTGCGTCCTCGATGTCGGAGCATTCGTGGTCAGAATACACGCCCGCGGCGATGTAGGTATCGAGATCCTTGCCGGACAGGCCCGGCGCGTGGCCGTCGATCTTCTTATGGTGCGCCTGCGCGGCGATGATCTTCGCGACGACCTCGGCGTCGTTGTGCGTGACGCCGTAGGCGTTCATCATTTCGGCGAGGCCCTGCACGCGCGGATAGTCGTAGAACGAGTCGATGGCCCGGTAGTCAAGATTCGCGCCGCTCTCGTCCATCGGCGTCGCCGGGACGCAGGACGGCAGCATGAACCGCACGTCGATCGGCAGTCCCTCGGTCGCCTGGAACATATAGTCGATACCGTCGGTGCCCATGACGTTGGTGATCTCGTGCGGATCGGTGATGACGGTGGTCGTCCCGTGGACGAGCGTCGCCTTCGCAAACTCGCGCGGCGTCACCAAGCTGGACTCGAGGTGGATGTGTGCATCGACGAAGCCGGGGCAGACGATCTTTCCGGTCATGTCGTATTCGACTTCGCCGTCGTATTCACCGAGGCCCACGATCAGCCCGTTCGCGCACGCGATGTCGCAGGTGCGCAGCTCATTCGAGAACACGTTGACATAGGTCGCGTTTTTCAGCACCAGATCGGCCTTTTCCCGGCCGGAGGCCGCCTCGATCACACGCTTTTTGCGCAACAATTTCCGTTGAATTTTTCCTGCGTAGCTCTCCATCGGTACTGCCATAGGGTTCATCCTTTCTTATGTTTATGATTAGCACAGATTATAGCACAGCTTCGCGCACTTGTCCATTCCACCGGACAGAATTCTTTTTGCGATCATCGAAATTTTGTGCTATACTGGATTCACATCAAGAGGTGATCTGTTATGAAGCTGCTCATGCATATCTGCTGCGCGCCCTGCGCGAACATGCCGATCGATGCGCTCCGCGCCGACGGCATCGACCTGACCGGCTATTGGTACAATCCGAATATCCATCCGTTTACCGAATACCGCGCCCGGCGCAACTGCCTGCAGGAATACGCGAAGACCATCGACCTGCCGCTGCTCATGCGCGACGACTATGGCCTCCGTCCCTTTGTCCGTGCCGTGGCGGACGACATCGCGGGCCGCTGCGTCAAGTGCTACGAGATGCGCCTCTATGAGGCGGCGCGGATGGCGAAGGAGGGCGGCTTCGACGCGTTCACGTCCTCGCTCTTCATCAGCCCCTATCAGCAGCACGAGCTGATGCGCGACGTGGCCTACCGCGCGGGTGAGGAATACGGTGTGCAGTTTTACTATCAGGATTTCCGCCCGATGTTCCGCGACGGGCAGACCCGCGCGCGGGAGCTGGGCTTCTACATCCAGAAATACTGCGGCTGCGTCTTCTCTGAGCAGGAGCGCTATCAGAAGCCCTCGCGCATCATTCCATAACAAAAATGACTGCCTCTCCGATGGAGAGGCAGTCGTTTTATGTTTCCTGTCCGGACTGCTCCGCGCCATGGCGGCAAAGCAGCGACATCAGGATGAACATCACGCCGATCGAAACGGAGCTGACCGGATCCATTGAGAGCTCCGTGACGTCCGTAAAGAAGCCGCTGATGACCGCGCGGACGATCGCCGCAGCGATCTCCGCGCCGATCGGGATGCAGATCGCCAGGATCCCGAGGCGCAGCAGTTCCTTTGCGCCGCCGAACGTGAACGGCGTCCCGTCGGCCAGCTCACGGCCAAAATAGTGTGCGGCAAAGCCCGCGAGGACGGCCTCGCACGCGCAGAGGACCATCCCAACCGCCATCGCGGCGTAGAGTGTCCCCTCGCTGAGGCCAGCGGTGTTGCCGATGATCCCCTTGATCGTGACGCCGCCGAGCTTCAGGATCTCGCCTCCGGCGGCCACGCCGAACAGGCCCGCGATGCAGAGGCCGAAGCCGACGATGCAGCAGATCATGACGATCTTGCTGAAAATTTTCCCGATTTTAGACAGCACCTGAATGGCGTGCAGTGTTTTCGTTTCCATTTTTCTCTCCCTTTCAATCATGCTCCATAAATTCTCTTCGATATTATGATGGGGTAACGCCCTCGGTCTTCTTGAAGACCTTGGTGAATACGCGGTAGTCCGCATAGCCGGACTGCGCGGAGATGTCCGCGATGGACAGCGGCGTCGCCAGCAGGAGCTTTTTTGCCTGTTCCATGCGGATGTTGGCCAGATAGGCGAGGAAATTCACGCCGATCTCGCTTTTGAACAGCTGACTGATATACTGTGCGCTGAGGTGAAATTCGTCGGAGAGCATCCCGAGGCTGATGTCCTCGGCCAGATGTGCCTGCAGATAGCGCGTCAGGCCCGTGATCGCCCGCTCGCCCTGCTCGGTCGGGGCTTCGGTAACGGTTTTCTGAAAGCGTGCGATCTTGAGATTGTCGATGCACGCGCCGAACTCCTCGTAGTTCACGGGCTTCAGAATATAGTCCGTGATCTTCAGGCGGAGCGCCTCACGGCAGTAGGAAAAATCGTCGTAGCCCGACACCACCACGAACGCCATATCCGGGTGCTCGATGCGGGCCAGCTCGATGACCTTCAGCCCGTTCATGATCGGGATGTTGATGTCCATGATGACGATGTCCGGGACGAGCGCGTCGATCTTCGCCAGCGCCTCCATGCCGTCCGCCGCCTCGCCCACGACCTCACAGCCGTGCGTCTCCCAGTCAAACAGGCGCTTGAAGCCCTCGCGGATCATGATCTCGTCGTCGACAAGCAGAACGCCCAGCCGCTTCATTCCGATCGCTCCTTTCCTGTCTCCGGCTCCCGGCACGGCAGCAGGATGTGCGCCGTCACGCCGCCGGTCTCATTTTCGGTGTACGAAAGCCCGTATTCCCGCCCGCAGAGCAGCTTGATGCGCTTTTGCACATTCAGAATGCCGATGCTGTTGCCGGTGAGCTTCGGGGCCTGATGGGCATAGTTCGCGAGCATCGCGTCGATCTCCGCGCGCTTGCCGGGCGCGAAGCCGCTCCCGCTGTCGCAGACCGTGACCTCCATCGCCCCGCCGTCCAGCTTCCGCGCCGCAATGGCGACGCGCCCGCGGCAGCCCTTGTTCTTCAGCCCGTGCAGCAGGCTGTTTTCCACGATGGGCTGCAGAATGAAGTTCGGCACCTGTGCGCCGCCCAGCTCCGGATCGACGTCATAGTCGCATTGCAGCTCCGGATAACGGACGCACATCAGCTCCAGATACGCCTCCAGCAGCTCCAGCTCGTCGTCCAGCGTGACCATCGGCCGGTCGACCTTGACGCTCAGCCGGAAGAAATCGACCAGCTGCATCAACAGATCGGCCACGGGCTTGTCGCCGTCCAGCTGCGCCTGGATGCGGATGGCGTCGAGCGTATTATAGAGGAAGTGCGGGTTGACCTGACTTTTGAGATAGAGCATCGAGAGCTTCTGCTCCGTCAGCTCGCCGCGCAGGATGTCCGGGTTTTCCAGCGTCAGATAGAACGCCAGCGTCATCAGCGTCAGGCCCATGCCGCTGATGAGCCATGTGTGGTGCAGCCCCTGTAAGGCGCAGACCGTAAACTCGATGACGAGCGCCGCGCCGATCGAGAACCGCTTCTTCCGGTCGAGGCTCCGCCAGTTCCCGAACAGCAGCACCGCGCACAGCACCAGATAAAACGCGACGCCCGCATAGCTCACCACGGCGTAGAGGCCTGCGGAATAGCTGCCCTGCGGCGTCTCGACGTACGAGATCGGCAGCAAAAACGCGCCGAACAGTGCCAACGCCAGAAAGATCCGCGCTGAGAGGTCGAGCCGCCGGGGCTTTCCCGTCTCTTCATCGACAAGGATGGCGATGTACTGATAGAACAGATAGATCGCGCAGACCATCGTGCCGATAAACAGCCGGTGCAGCACCGCGTTCAGCAGCGGCGGCACAGTGTCCAGATGATTCACCGTATAGATCGTTGCCCCATCCAACGCCAGATGCGCCAGCATCACAAGCAGCAGCAGCAGCGAAAACGTCCGGTGCAGCGGTGTGTGCCGCCGCCCGGCGGAAAAATAGATGCCCGCCACAAACGCCAGCACCATAAACAGCGCGATCTCCATCCGCAGCATCCCGTCACCCTCCTGTCACAAATATTGTATCGCCCGCCGCAGGCCCGCAATAGGCCCGTTTTACGGCGGGATGTGTTCATTTTTCAGCCCATCCCCGCCTCCACGGTTGTAGGGACGGACGCCCCCGTCCGCCCTTCCCCTCCGCCGCAGCTAAAGGCTCCCTTGTGTAAAGGGAGCTGTCGCCGTAGGCGACTGAGGGATTGTCGCCCCACGGTCTTCCGCCGCACCTCGCTCGTGTTTGTAGGGGCCGATGCTCTCATCGACCCCCAGACCGCGCTTTGCGCGGCCAGCCCCCTCTGCGAAGAGGGGGCCTTTGGGCGGCCGTTGGTCAATCATGCTCGCCCAATAATCTTTTCCAGTCCCACGCCGTCGATCTGATTGACGGTCGCGAGCTGCCCGTTCCAGAACACAGACCAGTTGTTGAACACGCACGGCAGCGCCTTTGCCGCCTCCAGCGAATCCACATGACGGAAGTCCGCCGGGATGCCGCGCTCTGCGCAGCAGGCCCGCAGCTTTTCCACGCGCTGCGGGATGAACGGGCACTGGTTGCTGAAATAGACCACCAGCCCGGCCTCGCTGATCGTCTGCCGTTTGGCACCGGGCGCGAAGCGCGGCGGCTCCGCATCGTCAAAGCGCAGCGCCAGCAGCTCGTATTCGCCCGCCGCATCGACCGTCTCAAAGCCGAATTTCCGTGCGAAGCTCTGGTCGGAGAGCCACGCCTTCTGCTTTTTCGCGCCCAGCATACAGACGCCCGCACGGCCTTTGGCCCGTGCGTCTGCAATGCAGTGCTCCATCAGCGCCCGGCCATAGCCCTGCCCCTTCGGCGCGCCCTGCACCCAGAGGCAATAGAGATAGAGGTAATTCTCGCCCAGCACCGGGACCCATGCGGTCTCCAGCGGGGCATATTCGAGAAAGGCGCAGCCGTTCCCGCTCAGCTTGCAGAACACGTGTCCCTCCGGCAGCCGCTCCGCCAGCCACGCGCGCTTCGCCTCCACGCCGGGATGCTTCGTCCGCGTCCGCACGATGCAGCAGAGCGTCTCCTGCGCAAGATTTTCCGGCGTCAGCGTCACAAATTCAGCGTCCATTTCCGTCTCCTCAGCAGTACTTCGCCAGAAATTCCGGCAGCGTCAGTTCGGTCTCTTCCTTCCAATAGGTCTTTCCGTCGTTCGTGCGATCCAGCAGATGGTGGTTGTAGAGCTCGCGGCGGAGCGTCGCATGGTCGCGGAACGTCGTCTGGTCGTCGATCACGTCGTTGATCTCCGCCTCGGTGAACGTCCGTCCCGCCGGGATCCGCTCCGCCAGATACCAGATCGCCAGCAGCTTCTTTTTATTCTTCGACGGCAGCGCCGTCAGCTGTCCCTGTTCATTCAAAAATGGCCGCAGTTCGGATGCAGTCTCCGCCATGTTCCAGTCCTCCCATATTCCAGATATTCCAATTATAACGGATGATCGGCCGAAATGATAGCGCCGTTTTACACGCATCTGTGTCCGTTTTTCATCTTTTGCATAAAAAAGGACCCCGTGCAGCGCACGGGGGGAGACTGTCAAAAAGCTATGGGATGCAGTTTCGCGGTAGAGCCGCCGGGGCTGAGTGAAGGGGGAAAAGAGCCCCCTTCTCGTTTAATCAAGCAGTTTTCTGAACTTTTTAAGTTCAGAAAGCTGGACAGCAGCGGGGCGAAAAGGCTTTTTCGACACGCTGCCCCGTGCGCTGCACAGGTCAGACGATCTATTCCTTTTCATAGTGCATCAGGTCACTCAGGTCACATTGCAGATAGTCGCACAGCCGCGCCAACACCCCAAGGTCGACGCGCGCCACCCGGTTCTGACAATATTTCTGCAGCTGTGTGCGCTGCACATCCGCACCCAGAACGATCTTGTTTTTGCTGATCCCGCGCATCAGGCGGTATTCCTCGATCGTCAGAACGATCCGCCCTCCGGGCCCTTTTTCAGTCTGCACGCGATCACTCCTTTGCTCCGATTATACAAAAACCATGTAGAAATTGACAGCTGCTTTATCTTACTGTATAATTAGATGCACAGTATCAATTTATACATAAGGAGCGATCACAATGGAACAAATTACCCCTTCCACTTCCCAGCCCACTGCGCCGCAGTCTACTTCAAACGTACACCGTTTTCTATCCGGCCGCGGCTGGAAGCTCGTTCTGCTTCTGGCCCTCGCGATCTACTGGCTCATCCGCCTGTTCGGGCCAAACGTCAGCACGCGCGCTGTCGTTGCGGCCGCATGCGCCAAGGTCAAAAGCACCGGCTACAACGCATACGGCGAGATCCCGGAATGTCAGGGCGAAGTGATCTATCACGACGGCGATGACTATATCGTGGTCGTGCGCTATGTCTTTCCGGAGCTGGACTGGCGCACAAGCTGTGCCTGCCACGTCAAGGCCTATGACAAAGGCCTCATTTCAGTGGTCGGAATGACCCAGGAATATGGCTATGATCTGGACTACCGGGCCCGGTTGGAGGAGCTGCGCGCGCTCTGGGCTCTGCTGAACTAGGCGGCCGTTCCGGCCTTGTCGCTTTTTGTCGAAACTTTTCGATTGACGGCTCCGCTGTGCTTCGCTATGATAGGGGCGCGGTCAGAACGGCGCGGACGCAACCCCCGCAAAGATGTCGCTAAAGAACAGGTGCAGCGTCCGAAATCCGGCTGTTTTCCCAGATTCCGCTTTTCATATCCAATAAAGTGCGCAGCCCGCATGCAGAAATCTTCTGTCAAACGAAGCGTACTTCGTGGATATGAATTCCATTGCATCTTACAATCTTCATAGTAAAACTTTGTCGAATTATGGAGGTTTTTTCAAATGCAGGCACATGCAGCTCTGACGCGGGAGCTACATTTCAAAGTCCCCTTTCCCCCACATCACAAGTACGTCTCGGCGCAGGAGGCGGCGGAGGTCGTCCATGCGGCGTGACTCGGTCTGCGACATCGTTGAAATTTACGAGCTGCTGTATCGGCTCGGGCTTTCGGCGGACACGACCGCGTTTTTTCATCTGTCGTTTGCCCTGTATCTCGCGGCGCAGACACCGCACCGGCTGTTCGCGCCCTCACAATATCTCTATCCGCAGGTGGCCGCGCGCTATCGGACGGATTCGCTTCAGGTTTACCGCAGCATCTCCGCGCTGACCCGTCAGCTCTGGCAGCGGAAGGGGGAGGCCCTGCGCGCGCTCGCGCGCCAACCGCTTTCCGATCCGCCGAGCACACCGCAGATCCTCGCGGTCCTCGCTCTTTCCCTGCGCGAAAAGGCCCGGCCGCCCCGTTAGGCCCCTTCAAACAGCAAAAGCCCGGCAAGGCGTTGGCCTTGCCGGGCTTTTATC
>CAJMLC010000086.1 GCA_905214155.1 uncultured bacterium
CTTGATTGAACGCGAAGGGGGCTCTTTGCCCCCTTCACTCTTCCCCAGCGACTCTATTGCGAAACTGCGTGTCATAGTTTTTTGACAGTCTCAAAAAGCCACCCCAACTCAGGTTGGGGCGGCTTTTTTATTTGCAGAGGATAAGCATCTCAGCGGCTCTTGCGGCGCATCCATATAAAGATGAAGACCAGCAATCCCACCAGCAGCGCCGTCAGGACGGCGGAGAGCACAGACAGCAGATCATAGCTCAGAAACGGCAGCGCATCGATGGAATAGTTCTGCACGATCGTCACGCCGGTCTCGTCCGCCGTGCGGGTGAACATGCTGTTTTGCAGGCAGCAGAGCCCGAACTCGATCAGCGCGATCAGGCCGCCCGCCGCATAGAGGAGGCGAAGGGGCGTCCGGATCTGCTGCTGCGTCTCCTCGTCCATATCGCCGAAACGGTACATCTGGCCGGAGCCTTTGAATGCGATATAGAACAGGTACAGCGCGACCACGATCTGAAACGAATCCAAAATTCCGGTCGGCATTTCACGGCCCCCTTTCCTCGGCGGAACGAATCACTTGATCTTGAAAATGGCCTCGATCTCAACAGGGATATTGCCGGGCAGGACGTTCATGCCGACCGCGGAGCGCGTCGGCGCGCCGGCGTCCTCGCCAAAGAGGGAGACGAGCAGATTGCTCGCGCCGTTGGCGACCTGCGGCTGGGAATAGAAATCATCCGCGCTGGCCACGAAGACGAGGATCTTCACCACATCCGCGACGCGGTTGAGGTCGCCGATCTTCTTTTCCAGCACGGCCAGCACGTTCAGCATGCAGTTCTGCGCGAATTTCTGACCCTCTTCGACGGAGTATTCCTGCCCGAGCTTGCCAGCCGCCTGCACGCCGCCGATCACGGGGCCGCAGCCGGAAATGTACGCATAGCCGTCTTCCGTCAGCTTGCACGGTGTGTAGACGCCGCCCTTGGCCGGGGCCTCCGGCAGGGTCAGACCCAGTTCCTTCAGTTTTCCGTAGACATCCATAGTAAAACCCTCCTGTATGGTCATTTCAACATTTTTGTGCTCACAGGTACCGTCCGCGCGCTTCGATGGGGATCATGCGCTCGATGCGGCCATTGCGGATGCCGTAGATCTTATCGACCAGATTCGGCAGGACGCAGGCGTGATTCGGGATGATGGCGATCTTGTCGCCGATCTCAAAGGGCAGCGGTTCGTCGCTCTCGACGAAGCCGTGCTCCTCATTGAGCTTGGTGATGCGGATCTCGGGATGGCCGACGACCCAGCCGTAGCCGGGGCGGTGGCCGCAGAGGTCGGTGGTGAGCGTTTTGCTGCCGGCGTCGATGATGGCATGATGGTCGTCCATCTTGCAGACAACGGTGCTGACGGCGCGCAGCGCGCACTCCTGCTCGACGGCAAAGCCGGTCGCCAGCGTGGCGACGTCGTTGAAGATATAGTTGCCGCAGCGGACCTCGGTGATGCCCTCGAGGTATTTGCAGCAGCGCGCGGAATAGGAGTTGCCGCCGCTGAGCACGTCCATGCGGTAGCCTTTGGCGCGCAGCAGCTCCGCCGTGCCGACAAGCTCATCATGCTCCTGCTTCGTCTGGGCCTCGTAGCCCTCGCGTGTTGTCTCGGCATAGATCAAGCCGCCGTAATACATCAGGCCGCAGATTTCGAGACCGGGCAGATCGCGGATGGAGTCCGCAAAGGCGACGGCTCCCTCGTAGGGCGGGACACCACCGCGGTGCAGTCCACCGTCTATCTCGATAAGAACGGGGACCTTCTTGCCGATCCGCTCGCCGAGGGCGGACAGCTGCTTTGCACCATAGATGCTGTTGACCTCGGTGCTGACCCGAATGCGCTGCATCAGGCGGCCCAGCCGCTCCATCTTATCCTCGCCGATCAGGGGATAGGCGATAAAAATATCATCGATGCCATAGTCCGCCATCGTCTCTGCCTCGCTGAGCTTTGCGCACGTGATGCCGCGCGCACCGCAGGACAGCTGCTCCAGCGCAAAATAAACGCTCTTATGCGGCTTGATGTGCGGACGCACCCGGATCCCGTAGGTGCGGTTCAGCGCGTCCATCTTCTTCAGGTTTTCCGTGACCTGCTCCAGCTCGACGACGACCGATGGCGTCGAAATAAGATCATACATCGGACAGCACTCCTTTTACCTAAATTCAGAACATTGTTCCACGATACGGAACGATAATATTATACGATACGCAAGCCGAAAAGTCAACAATAATCCGGCTTGCGCGGGGTATGTGATCGGTCTTACAGATGTGTACGCCCGGCGGGGAGCTTGACTTCGGTGTAGCCCATGTGGTGCGAGAGATCCAGCGCGGCGTCGCGCATCTTTTCATAGACATAGACCTCTTCACAGCGGTCGAGCAGGCCGTGCCCGGAGACGCTCATCGCCGCCATCACTTTGCGCGTATAGTCGTAGATCGGAACGGCCAGACAGCTGCTGTCGACGGTGTGCTCACCGCGGTCAGTCGCGTAGCCGCGTTTGCGCACCAGTGCGACCTCACGTGCGAGATCTTCATAGTTGGTGATCGAGTTCGGTGTGTAAGGCTCGTAGGAAAGCTGCCGGGCCACGTGCTCGAACTCCTTCAGCGGCAGAGAGGCCAGCAGGACCTTGCCGAGTGCGGTGCAGTAGAGCGGCTCGCGCTTGCCGATGGAGGTATAGAGCCTGAGGCTGTTGCGCTGCTCGGTCTTTTGCAGGTACATGACCTCGTTGTTTTCCAGCACGCCGAGATAGGTCGTCGCGTGCAGGATCTGTGCCAACGTGTGCATGATCGGCTCCGCCTCGGTCTTCAGCACGATCTTATTCAGATAGAGACTGGCCAGCTCTACAAATTTATATCCCAGCGAATAGACGCTGGTCTCCTCGTTCTTCTCGACATAGTGCCGGTTGGTGAAGGTCGCGAGGATCCGGTGCACGGTGCTCTTGGGGAGCCCCGTTGCGGCGACAAGCTCGGAAATGGTCATGCCATGTTCCGCCGTGGCCAGCAGCTCGATCAGATCCAGGCCCCTGTCAAGCACCTGAACATTGGATGCGCCCAAACAAACCGCCTCGTTTCTCATGGTTTCTGCTTCTGTTTTTACGTTTTTCACAATCGCGTACAGATGCATTTGATATGATTATACTAAAAGTGAGCAAAAAAAACAATGCGGTTTCGACGAGAATTGCGTGTAAACGTGAAAATTCAGCGTTTGTTCCAAGATACGGAACTGACATAGCGAAAATGGAACGGCGTTTTTGTGCAATGTCACAGTTTTGCGAAAATCCGTCACAAACATGTTGACATTTTCAGCGGAACGTCCTATCTTTGTTCTATACAGAGGGACATGCGTTTCACATTGCGGAACGAACCGGAGGACCGCAGTGCGGAGGTCCGCTCTGTAGAACAGATTGAAAATATGGAGGAAAAGTATGAAAAAAGTATTAGCGCTTGTTCTCGCCGTGCTCATGATCGTTTCCATGTGTGCCTGCAGCTCGGCAAAGAAGGAAGACACCGTTGAAACCATCAAGATCGGCCTTGCGTTCCCGATGTCCGGTACCGCGGCGATGGCCGGTAAGTACAGCACCCACGGCGCCGACGTTCTGAAGGAAGAGCTCGGCGGCAAGATCACCGTCGGTGACAAGGAGTATCCGGTCGAGTTCGTCACCATGGACACCGAAGGCTCCGAAGAGAAGACCACCAACGTCTATCAGAAGCTGATCGAGGAAGAAAAGGTCATCGCCATCGTCGGCCCGGACTCCTCGAAGTGCATGCTGGCTGCCGCTCCGATCGCGCAGAACGCGAAGTGCCCGGCCATCACCACCTTTGGCACCAACACCGCTGTTACCGAAGTCGGCAACTACATCTTCCGTGCCTGCTTCATCGACCCGTTCCAGGGTTCCGTTGCTGCGGCCTACTGCGATCAGCAGGGCTACAAGACCGCCTGCATCATGTTCAACAACGCTGACGCTTACGCTGTCGGCCTGAAGGACGCCTTCGTTGAGAACTTCAAGGGCGAAGTCCTCGCCATCGAAGAGTACTCCGGCTCCGACGTCAAGGACTACAACGTGCAGTTGACCAAGCTGGCCGCGCAGAACCCCGACGTCCTGCTGCTCCCGAACCTGAACGTCGAGCTCGGCCTTCAGATCCAGCAGGCCCGTACCGCCGGCCTGAACTGCCCGATCATCTGCGGCGACAGCGCCGACACCCCCGACGTTGCGAACGTCGCCGGCCCGGCCATCGAAGGCGTTGCTTACGTCTCCGCGTTCTCTGCCGAGTCCACCGACGAGGCTGCCAAGAACTTCGTTGACGCTTATGTCAAGCTGTATCCGGACGAACTGCCGAACTCCAACGCGGAGCTGACCTATGAGACCGCGAAGATGGTCGTCTGGGCGATCCAGAACGCCAAGACCCTCGACCGTGACGGCGTGCGCGACGCGCTCGACACCATCGACGGCCTGGAGCTGCCGTCCGGCAAGATGACCATGGATCCCACGACCCGCAACCCGATCAAGGGCGGCGTCATCATGCAGTATGACGCAGAGGGCGTGACCCACTACGTCTCCTCGGTCAATCCGTAATCCCTGAACTATAGTGTGCTGGCTGCGCGTTTGCCAGCCAGCACACTTCTTTTATTCTTTTCCAGAACGGAGGCAACTGCTTTGGCAACAATCCTGCAATATTTAGTATACGGCCTTCAGTTGGGAAGCGTTTACGCGCTGCTGGCGCTGGGCTATACCATGGTCTATGGTATCGTCGGCATGATCAACACCGCGCACGGCGACTTCCTGATGATCGGCGCGCTTGGTACATACTTTATCGCCAAGCTCTTTGACAATATGTCCATCGACGGGACGTATCCGATGCTGGCCGTCGGCTGCATCATCCTCATTGCGATGGTCATGACTGGCGGTATTGCCTCCGGCGTGGAAGCCATCGCATATCGCCCCCTGCGCAACAAACCGCGCATGATCGCCCTGATCACGGCGGTCGGCGTGTCGATGTTCCTGGAGAACTTCCCGCGCGCCCTGCCGTTCATCGGCCCGAACCCGCGCCCGTTCCCCACGCTCTTCACGCCAAAGACCTTCAATATCCTCGGCGCATCCGTCACCTCGACGCAGATCATCATGATCGTGCTCGCGGCCATCACGATGCTGGCCCTTGACCGGCTGGTCGCCAGGACCAAGATCGGCGGCCAGATGCGCGCTGTCAGCATGGACAAGGACGCTGCTTCCCTGATGGGCATCAACGTCAACAAGGTCATTTCCATCACTTTCTTCATCGGCGGCGCGCTCGCCGCTGTGTCCGGCATCTGCTATGCCAGCGCCTATCCCCAGGTCGAGGTCTACATGGGCTCCTGGCTCGGCAACATGTCCTTCGTCGCGGCCGTGCTCGGCGGCATCGGCGACATCCGCGGCGCAATGCTCGGCGGTTTCATCCTTGGAATCGCGCAGATCTTTGCGACTGCCATCAACTCGACCTTCGGCTATGCCGTCGGTTTCATCATCCTGATCGTGATCCTTCTCGTGAAGCCTGCGGGCATCATGGGCAAGCTGACCACGGAAAAGGTCTAAGGAGGGCGGATACCATGAAAACTGCAACCACCAAGACCGCACCTCTGTTCCTGAGAAAATTCGGCCCGCTGCTCGGCGCGATCGCGTTCTATGCGCTGATCATGATCCTGCGCAGCGCGGATATTATCAACGGCTACTATATGCAGGTCATGCTGTTCGCGGGCGTCAACGTCATGATGACCGCCAGCCTGAACCTTGTCAACGGCTTTACCGGCCAGTTCTGCATCGGCCACGCGGGCTTCATGTCCCTCGGCGCCTACGGCAGCGCGGTCATTACGACCCTGGTCTTCAAGGGCACCAGCGTGGCTCCGGCGGCGCAGATCCCGGTGTTCCTGCTGGGCCTGCTCTGCGGCGGCATCGTGGCGGCGCTCGTCGGCTGCCTGATCGGCATCCCGTCCCTGAAGCTCAAGGGCGACTATCTGGCCATCGTCACACTGGCCTTCGGCGAGATCGTCCGCGCCCTGCTCCGTCTCATCCAGCCGATCGGCGGCGCACGCGGCATGATCGGCATCCCGAACTATGCCAACTTCTTCTGGATCATGCTCTTCGTCGTGCTGACGCTCTGGCTGCTGCGCAACCTGATCTACTCCCCGTACGGCAGAGCGTTCATCGCCATCCGCGACAATGAGATCGCGGCCGACGCCATGGGCATCAACACCACCAAGTATAAGATCATGTCCTTCTGCATCGCGGCATTCATTGCCGGTGTGGCGGGCGGACTGTACGCACACGTGCTGTCTTTCATTCAGCCTGACTCGTTCAGCTTCACCAAGAGCTCCGATTTCCTGGTCTATCTGTACGCAGGCGGCAGCGGCTCGCTGACCGGCTCGGTCATCGGCGCGGTCCTGCTGACCATCCTGCCCGAGGTGCTCCGCTTCCTCGCGGACTGGCGCCTTGTGCTGTACGCACTGATCCTGGTCGTCGTCATGCTGTACCGCAGCGAGGGCCTGTGCGGCGGCAAGGAGGTCCCGTTCCTGCGCATCAAACGGTCTTCGCTCTATGAGCAGCCCCTGTTTGGCCGGAAAAAGAACGATACGTCCAAGAAGTAAGGGGAGGAGCTTGCTATGAGTATTCTTGAGGTCAAAAATCTGACCATTCAATTCGGCGGTCTGCGCGCGGTCGACGATTTCAACCTGAGTCTGGAAAAGGGCGAGCTGGTTGCGGTCATCGGCCCGAACGGTGCCGGTAAAACCACGATCTTCAACATGCTGACCGGCATCTATCGCCCGACGGCGGGCTCCATCGAGCTGGAAGGCGAGAGTCTGGTCGGCCTGAAGCCCTATCAGTTCGCGCAGCGCGGCATCACCAGAACGTTCCAGAACATCCGGCTGTTTGCCAATGCGTCCGTCGCGGACAACGTCAAGATGGCCGCCACGATGCACAGCAAGGACAACCTGGCCAGCTGCCTGCTCCGCACGCAGAAGATGGTCGAGCACGAACGGGTGCTCGACGAGAAGGTCATGAGCCTGCTCGAGCGCCTGAACATGGCCGACAAGGCGGATCTGCTGGCGAAGAACCTGCCGTACGGCGATCAGCGCCGTCTGGAGATCGCGCGTGCGCTGATGACCGATCCGAAGATCCTGCTGCTCGACGAACCGGTCGCCGGCATGATCACGACGGAGCTGGAGGAGATGGCGCAGCTGGTCGCACAGATCCGCAAGGACTTCAATCTCAGCATCATCATGATCGAACATCACATGAACTTTGTCATGCCGATCGCGGACCGTATCAAGGTCGTCGACTTCGGCAAGACCATCTCGGAAGGCACCCCCGACGTGGTGCAGAAGGACCCGAAGGTCATCGAAGCCTATTTGGGAGGAGGATACCAGAATGTCAATGCTTGAGGTAAAGGATCTGCACGTGTCCTACGGCGCGATCAAAGCGGTACAGGGTATCTCCTTTGAAATGGAGCAGGGCGAGACCGTCGCGCTGATCGGATCGAACGGCGCGGGCAAGTCCACCACGCTGCGCACCATCTCCGGTCTGGAGAAGGCCAAGAGCGGCTCCATCGTCTTCCAGGGCCAGGAGCTGACGAAGCTCAAGCCCCATCAGATCGTCGAGCTGGGCATCGCGCACGTGCCGGAAGGCCGCCGCGTCTTTGCCCGCATGAGCGTCGATGAAAACCTGCGCATGGGCGCCAACATTATCAAAGACCGCGCACAGATCAAACAGGATCTCGAGCGCGTGTACGACATCTTCCCGCGCCTGCGCGAGCGCATGAAGCAGCAGGCCGGTACGCTCTCCGGCGGCGAGCAGCAGATGCTGGCCCTGGGACGCGCACTGATGACCAACGGCAGCCTGCTGATGCTCGACGAGCCCAGCATGGGCCTCGCGCCGATCATCGTCGAAGAAATTTTCAAGATCATTCGCCAGATCAATGAATCCGGCACGAGCATCCTGCTCATCGAGCAGAATGCGTTCCTTGCACTGACCACCGCCTCCCACGCTTACGTTCTGGAAACCGGCAAGATCACGATGCAGGGCAAATCGTCGGATCTGCTGGCTGACAAACGTGTGAAGGACGCCTATCTGGGCGCCTGATCGGAGAGGAGACCAAATCAGCTATGAATGTTTCTGAAAGACTTGCAAGATCTGCTGTTGTGCCGGTGGTCGTGCTGGACGATGCGAAGGATGCGGTCGCGACGGCGAAGGCGCTGCTGGCTGGCGGCGTGGACGTGATGGAGATCACGTTCCGCACGGCTGCTGCTGCGGATTCCA
>CAJMLC010000087.1 GCA_905214155.1 uncultured bacterium
CGGACATCCTCTGCTTCGACGAGCCGACCTCGGCCCTCGACCCGGAGCTGACCGGTGAGGTGCTCCGCGTCATCCGCTCGCTGGCTGAGCAGCACATGACCATGATCATCGTCACGCACGAGATGGAGTTTGCGCGCGACGTGGCCGACCGGGTCATCTTCATGGACGGCGGCGTCATCGTCGAGCAGGGACCGGCGCACGACGTCATCGACCATCCGCAGCAGGAGCGCACAAAGCAGTTTCTGGCGCGTTATGCCCAGAATTGAAGCAAACCAAAAAGCGCCCCCGGCTCGACAGAGCCGGGGGCGCTTTTTTTAGGGCAGCACCGCGCTGCCTTAGGTTCAGGGGCGCATGATCTGCTTGAGGTGGGACAGGCGGTCGAGCGCGGCCGTCAGCGTCTCATCCTTCTTGGCGAAGTGCAGGCGGACGATGTGGTTGATGTCTTCGTCGAAGAACGAGCTGCCGGGGACGCAGGCCACGCCGACCTTTTCGGCCATCTCAATGCAGAAATCGACGTCGGACTGGCCTTTTTTCAGGTAGGGCGCGATGTCGGCCAGCACGAAATAGGTGCCCTCCGGGTCGGTGAACGGGATGTTCAGGTCCTTCATGCCGCCGGTGAAGAGGGCTTTCATGTGTGCGTAGTGCGCGCCGAATTCCTCGTAGTAGCTGTCCGGCATGTCGAGGCCCACGACGGCGGCCTCCATCAGCGGCGCGGGCGCGCCGACGGTGTTGAAGTCGTGGTACTGCTTGATGCGGTCCATGATGGGCTTCGGCGCGATGGCGTAGCCGAGGCGCCAGCCGGTGATGGAATAGGTCTTGGACAAACTCGAGCAGCTGACCGTCCGCTCCCACATGCCGGGGAGGCTGTTCATGTAGATGTGCTTGTGGCCCTCGTAGACGATGTGCTCATAGACCTCGTCCATGATCGCGTAGACGTCGTACTTTTTGCAGAGGTCGGCGATCAGCGTCAGCTCTTCCAGCGTGAAGACCTTGCCGCTCGGGTTCGAGGGGTTGCAGATCAGGATGGCCTTCGGATGCTGCCGGAAGGCGTCCTCCAGCGCCTCGGGATCGAAGTGGAACGTGGGCGGGATGAGCGGGACGAAGACCGGCTCGCAGTCGGCCATGATGGCCTGCGCGCGGTAATTTTCAAAATACGGCGAGAACATGACGATCTTGTCGCCGGGGTTTGTCAGGGCGAAGATGGTGTCGACCATGGCCTCGGTGGAGCCGATGGTGACGACGATCTCGGTCTCGGGGTCGAGCTCGCGGCCCATGAACCGGCCGCACTTGCGGCACGCGGCCTGCCGGAAATTCGGCGCGCCCATCGTGATCGGGTACTGGTGCGGGCCGATGTGGCTGATCTCCTCGAGCCGGTCGGTCAGGGCCTTGGGCGGGTCAAAATCCGGGAAGCCCTGGGCCAGGTTGATCGCACCGCATGCGAGGCTGACACGCGTCATCCGGCGGATGACGGAATCGGTGAAATGCTGGTTTCTTCTGCTCATTTCCTGCATAAAAATTCTCCTTTCTCAGGGAACAAGGGGGTCTAAAGCTAAGTGGGGACATAAAAAGAACGATTCAAGACTGCCTCAGCAAACGCCCAGCTCTGCGCCGTCCGCAGGATGCAGCCCGGCGGCGGAGGCGATGGTGGCGAGGCCCTCCGGGTCGGAGACCCGGAAGATCATATAGGCATGGCCGTTCGTGCGGCCAAAGACCGAGTACATATATTCGATGTCGACGTGCTGCTCCGAGAGGACCTGCAGCAGCCGGTTCAGCCCGCCCGGCTCATCCGGCACGGCGATGGCTGCGACCGGCGTCATCGAGAGGATGAACCCGTGCTCGAGCAGGACGGCCGACGCCCGCTGGCTGTCGTCGGCGATGAGGCGGAGCACGCCATAATCGGCGGTCTCGGCGATGTGGATGGCCCGGAGGTCGATGTGCTGCGCGGAGAGGATGCCGGTGATCTCGGCGAGCGTCCCGGCGCGGTTTTCCAGAAAGACGGAGATCTGATGAATGACCATGACGTACCTCCTTAAATTTTCCGTTTGTCGATGACGCGGACGGCCTTGCCCTCGCTGCGCGCGATGGACTTGGGCGCGACGAGGCGTACCTTCGCATAAATGCCGAGCATCGCCTTCAGCGCGGCGACCAGGCTCTTTTCCATGTCGGTGATCTTGCCGAGCGAGTCGGAGAAGTTGTCCGGCGTCATCTCGACGAGGACCTCCAGCGTGTCGGAGTTGTTGACGCGGTCGACGATGATCTGATAGTTTGCGGCATAGCCCTGCTCGATGAGGACGGTCTCAATCTGCGACGGGAAGACGTTGACGCCCTTGACGATCAGCATATCGTCGCTGCGGCCCATCGGCTTGGACATGCGGATGTGCGTCCGCCCGCAGCGGCAGGGCTCCGCGTTCAGCACGCAGATGTCGCGCGTGCGGTAGCGCAGCATCGGGAAGCCCTTTTTCGTCAGCGATGTGAACACCAGCTCGCCCTGCGTGCCGTAGGGCAGCGGCTCGCATGTCTCAGGGTCGATGATCTCGGCGATGAAATGATCCTCGTTGATGTGCATGCCCGCCTGCTCGCTGCATTCAAACGCGACGCCCGGCCCGGACAGCTCCGTCAGGCCGTAGATGTCGTAGGCTTTCAGGCCGAGCTTATTTTCAATGTCGCGGCGCATCTCCTCGCTCCAGGCCTCCGCGCCGAAAATGCCGGCCTTGAGATGGATCTTGCCGCGCAGCCCGCGCTCGGTGACGCACTCGCCGAGATACGCAGCATAGGACGGCGTGCAGCAGAGGATCGTGGAGCCGAGGTCGGTCATAAACTGGAGCTGCCGGTCGGTGCTGCCGGAGGACATCGGCAGCGTCAGGCAGCCGACCTTCTGGCTGCCGCCGTTCAGGCCGAAGCCGCCGGTGAACAATCCGTAGCCGTAGGCCACCTGGCAGACGTCGTCCGCCGTGCCGCCCGCGGCGACGATGGCCCGCGCGCAGCAGTCCTCCCAGAGGTCGATGTCGCCCCGCGTGTAGCAGGCGACGACGCGCTTGCCGGTCGTGCCGGAGGTGGAGTGGACGCGGACACAGTCGCGCAGCGGCGCGCCGCGCAGCCCCATCGGATATGCCTCGCGCAGATCGGCCTTTGTCAAAAACGGGAGCTTATAGAGGTCCTTCCGGCCCTTCACATCGTCCGGCGTGACGTGGACCGCCTCCATCTTTGCGCGGTAATAGGGGACGTTTTCCCACACATAGCGCACCTGCTCCGCCAGCCGTTCATCCTGCCACGCCTCGATCTGGGCGCGCGGCGCGCATTCGATTTCTTTCTGATAATAGTTCTGCATACTGTTTCCTTCCGGTGTCAGGCGCCGCGCCCCAGTGCGAACGCCTTTTTGTTGAGCTCGAGGAACTTCGGCGGGACGCTCTGCTCGATGGCAGTGTTCCACTCGTCCTCGGTAAAGTCGAAATACCGCGACAGCCGCCCCAGCAGCACCAGATTGACCGCCTTGGGCGAACCGGCCTGTTCCGCCAGCGTGAGCGCATCCATCGCGTCGAGCCGGAGGCCCAGCGCGCGGAGCTTTTCTTCCAGCTGCGCAGGATATTCCATCGCGCCGGTGATGACCGGCATCGGGTTCGTCTTCTGCGTGTTCGTCAGCAAAATGCCGTCCGGGCGGAGATATTCGGTCCAGCGCGCGGCCTCCAGCAGCTCGAACGAGAGGATATAGTCGGCCTCGCCCCGGTCGACGATCGGGGAATAGACGTGGTCGCCCCAGCGGACGTAGGTGACGACGCTGCCGCCGCGCTGGCTCATGCCGTGGACCTCGCTGACCTTGGCGTCATAGCCGCGCGCGAGCAGCATGCGGCCCAGCAGTTTGCTGGCAAGCAGCGTGCCCTGTCCGCCGACGCCGACGATCATCATATTTTTCGTCTTCATGCTCAGCCCTCCTTTTCCGCGCCGATCGCGCCGAATTTACAGAGCTGCGAACAGACGCCGCAGCCGGTGCAGAGCGTCGCGTCGATGGCGATCCTGCCGCCCTGCATCGAGATGGCCGGACAGCCGATCTTCATGCAGGCATGGCAGCCCGCGCACTTCGCGGCATCCGCGGCGATCGGGCCAGGGTGTTTGACGTATTTCAGCAGCGCACACGGGCGGCGCGAAATAATGACCGACGGCTCCTCCGCGGCCAGCTCCTCCTTCAACGCCGCGTCGCACGCGGCGAGGTCGTAGGGGTCGACCACACGCACCCGCCGGATGCCGACGGCGCGGCAGAGGGATTCAAGGTCGATCTTCGTGCAGGGGTCGCCCTTGAGGTTGAAGCCCGTGGTGGGGTTCTGCTGATGGCCGGTCATGCCGGTGATCGAGTTGTCGAGGATGATGACGGTCGAATTGGACTCGTTGTAGGCGATGTTCACGAGGCCGGTCATGCCGGAGTGCATGAACGTGGAGTCGCCGATCACGGCGACAGTCTTATGCGGGTCTCCGCCCGCCTTCATGAACCCATGCAGGCCGGAGACGGACGCGCCCATGCAGATCGTCGAATCGATGGCCGCCAGCGGCGCGACCGCGCCGAGCGTGTAGCAGCCGATGTCGCCGAGAACGGTCAGCTTGTTCTTCTTCAGCGTGTAGAAAAGGCCCCGGTGCGGACAGCCCGCGCACATGACCGGCGGGCGAGGTGGGATGGGCTCGTCCAGCGCTTTGCCCGTGTGGACGGGCAGGCCGAGCTTTTCGGCCACAAGGTTCTGGCTCAGCTCGCCCTCCAGACCGAAGAGCGCCTTGCCTGTCACGTCGAGGCCGAGCGTGCGGCAGTGTGTCTCGATGACGCCGTCCAGCTCCTCCACGACGATCAGCTTGTCGACCGTCTTCGCAAAGTCCAGGATCTTCTGCACGGGCAGCGGATGGATCATGCCGAATTTCAGCACGGGATAGCGGTCCCCGCAGACCTCTTTGACGTATTGATAGCTCGTCGAGGACGTGAGGATGCCGAGGCTGTGATCCGTTCCCGGCTCCGCGCGGTTGACCTCCGCCGTCTCGGCCCAGGCCGTGAGGTCGCGCAGCCGCTGCTCCACCACCGGGTGGCGGCGCTTGGCGTTGCCGGGCATCATGATGTACTTTGCGCCGTCTTTGACGTAGGGACGCTCCGGGCCGGGCACCCGCTCGCCGGTCTCCACGACGCTCTGCGAGTGCGCGATGCGCGTGCACATCTTCAGAAGCACCGGCGTGTCGAACTGCTCAGACAGCTCGTAGGCCAGCTTCGCGAACGCGAGCGATTCGGCGGCGTCCGCGGGCTCGAGCATCGGGAGCTTTGCCGCGGCGGCATAGTGGCGGGAATCCTGCTCGTTCTGCGACGAGTGCATCCCGGCGTCATCGGCCACGCCGATGACCATGCCGGCGTTGACGCCGGTGTACGAAAGCGTAAACAGAGGGTCCGCCGCCACGTTCAGCCCCACGTGCTTCATCCCGCAGAAGCTGCGCTGGCCTGCGAGGCTCGCGCCGAAGGCGGCCTCCATCGCGACTTTTTCGTTTGGCGCCCATTCAGCGTAGATCTCGGGGTATTTTGCCGCGCACTCGGTGATCTCGGTGCTGGGCGTGCCAGGGTAGCTGGAAACAAACTGACAGCCCGCCTCATACAGGCCGCGCGCCGCGGCCTCGTTGCCGAGCATCAGGGTCCTCATATCGTACTCCTCCTTGTTTTGGCGGCAGCACCACATATTTGCATGCCAAATTCTGTGGTGTTGCCTGATTTTTTGAATATTACTTACCTCGTAATTTGTTCTTCGACGAGGCGCCCACCGCAATAACGCTCGCGCAGCAGCGGCTTTTCAATCTTGCCGGTCGGGTTGCGCGGCACATCGGCGAAGATGATCCGCCGGGGGCGCTTGTAGCGCGGCAGCTCGCGGCAGAAGTCCATGATCTCCGCTTCGCTGCACGTCTCGCCGGGCTTGACCTCGACGATGGCCGCCGCGATCTCGCCGAGGCGGTCGTCCGGCAGGCCGATGACGGCCACGTCCTTGATCTTTTCGCAGCGGCGCAGGAAATCTTCGATCTGCACGGGATAGAGGTTTTCGCCGCCGGTGATGATGACATCCTTCTTGCGGTCGACGAGGTACAAAAATCCGTCCGCGTCCTCGCGCGCCATGTCTCCGGTGAAGAGCCATCCGTCGCGGAGCACCTCAGCGGTTGCCGCCGGATTTTTATAATAGCAGCGCATCACGCCGGGGCCCTGCACGGCCAGCTCGCCGATCTCGCCGGGCGTCACGTCGCGGCCCTGCTCGTCGACGACGCGCGTCTTCCAGAGCCATCCGGCCTTGCCGATCGCGCCGACCTTGTCGATGTGGTCGAGCCCGAGGTGGACGCAGCCGGGGCCGATGGACTCGCTCAGGCCGTAGTTCGTGTCGTATTTCTGGTTCGGGAACACCTTGAGCCACCGGCGGATCAGGCTCGGCGGCACAGGCTGCGCGCCGATGTGCATCAGCCGCCACTGGTCGAGGCGATAGTGCGAAAGGTCGATGTCGCCCCGGTCGATCGCGTCGAGGAGATCCTGCGCCCACGGCACGAGCAGCCACACGATCGTACACTGCTCCTCCGTGACCGTCCGCAGGATCCACTCCGGCTTCACGCCGCGCAGCAGCACCGCACGGCTCCCGGAGAGCAGGCTCCCGAACCAATGCATCTTCGCGCCCGTATGATAGAGCGGGGGGATGCAGAGGAAGACGTCGCTGCGCGTCTGCCCGTGGTGGTGCTGCTCCGTCTGGCAGGAGCAGGCCAGCGCGCGGTGACAGTGCAGAATGGCCTTGGGGAAGCCCGTCGTGCCGGAGGAAAAATAGATCGCCGCGTCGTCCTCCTCATCCAGCGCCACGGGCGGCGCGGCCGAGGAGCAGAAGCTCATGTACGTCAGGCAGTCCTCGGTGTAGTCCGGCCCACCGCGCCCCACGAAGAACATCGTCTTCACGCCGGGCGTCTGGCTGCGGATGGCATCCATGCGCGTGACAAATTCCGGGCCGAAGACCAGGATCTCTACGTCGGCCAGATCGAGACAGTAGCGGATCTCCTCGCCGGAATAGCGATAGTTCATCGGCACGACGACGCACCCGGCCTTCAGAATGCCGAAATAGATCGGCAGAAACTCGAGACAGTTCATCAGCAGCATCGCGACCTTTGTCCCGCGCTTCGTGCCGCGGCTCAGCAGCAGATTGGCGAAGCGGTTGGCCCGCCGGTCAAAGTCGCGCCAGCTCAGCTCGCGGCGATAGGGCGCGTCGGGCCGGGCCTCGGCGACAAGGCTCGCCTCGCGCCACGTTGTGGCGGCGTCGCGCTCTTCCGAGGGGTTCACCTCGACCAGCGCGATGTCGTTGCCCCAGAGACGGGCGTTTCGCTCCAAATATTCGGTAATGACCATCCTTGGTCCCTCCTTTGCGGAGGGAATAGCAAAAACGCCCTCCGCACAGACTATGTGCAGAGGACGAGAAGCTCCCGTGGTACCACCTCTATTTACCGCGCATCGCGGCCTCATGGGCGCAGATGCACCCGCGCGCGTTACCGGGCGCACCCGTCTCCGTCTACTGGCCGTACCCGGCGTTCGGGGAGCTGCTCCGAAAGGTATTCCGTGCCGTCCGCCTCCGCCTTGCACCATCCGGCGGCTCTCTGCATGCGGGATCCCGGCGCGTACTGGATTTCCTCATCGCATTGTTGACTATTGTATAAAATTTAGCACAGTTATGTGCGGAAGTCAAGGATGTACCGCTGCGTTTTCGGCAAAAAATCGCCTGGAATGCCGCGCTTTTTTTAACAGTCTGCCGCATTGACATTCCCCATGACCGGTGCTAAAATAGGGGCCGTTGATGCGAGCGGTGGAGTCTGTCATAGAGCGCAAGGCCGCGCTCTATTCGCATCGGCCGCCGGAAGACCGGCGCTTTGAGCAATTTTTGTTTGCTTTTAAGGACAGAACCGCCGGTTCTGTCCTTTTTTCGGCGGATCTTTTGACCCAATGCGGCGGTTTGAAGGACTTGAAATACCCTCTGTATGTCGGCGTCCTTCAAATCTTGCCTTGGGTCAAAATGTTTCGCCGAAAAGCCCAA
>CAJMLC010000088.1 GCA_905214155.1 uncultured bacterium
TCTTTTCTTTCTCCTTCAGAAAGAAAAGAACGGTTTCAATCTTCCAAGAAAAGAAAGAGGGCCGGTGCCAACCGTTGTCCTGAATTTGACTCAGAAAATCTCAGCCATCATCCGTCCGTTGCGTCAGTCCCTGCCTTCCGAAAGGTCTCTGCGCTCTGCGCATCGCCTTTCGGCGGAGCCGCGCAGCAAGACCAACACTTGCGGGCCGATGAGTACCCGCAAGGGGCAGGCCGCATCTGTAACGCTCCTTCGTCGCGAACAGCTTCGCTCGGCATCGGCCCCTGCACGGTGCGGTGGAAGCTTGCGGGAACGGGCGGACAGGGTCGTCCGCCCCTACAGAGCGTTCCGCACCGCCAGCGGCGAGAGATTTTCTGTCAGAAGAAGGCGCGCGGACGAAGGCGTATCGGGTATACGTCGAGTCCGCAGCAACGAACCCCCAGTAACCGCTGATGAAATTGTCTGCGGTTATCAACGGATCTTTTGCCCCAACTGTGCAGTTTGAAAAACTTGAAATACATACAGTATTCCTGCGTTTTTCAAACTTTCATTTGCGGCAAAATCTCTCGCTGATAACTCTTTCCAATTTGATCATCGGTTACTCTGACGGAAAGATCCGTCGCTGGATCATTCTGGTTTAATTTGCTCCATCACGAAGCACTCAAAGATGTCGCCCTCTTTGATGTCGTTGAACTTCTCGATCGACATGCCGCACTCATAGTTCGCGGCAACCTCCTTGACAGAGTCCTTGAAGCGCTGGAGCGAGCCGAGCTTGCCCTCGTGGATGACGATGTTGTCGCGCAGCACGCGGACCGAGGCGTCGCGCGTGATCTTGCCGTCCTTGACATAGCAGCCCGCAATCGTGCCGATGGCAGAGACCTTATAGGTCTGGCGCACTTCGGCGTGGCCGATGATGACCTCGTGGTACTTCGGGGCCAGCATGCCCTTCATGGCGTCGGAAATTTCATTGATGGCGTCGTAGATGACGCGGTACATCCGCATATCGACGTTGTCGCGCTTGGCCGCGGCCTGCGCGAGGTCGTTCGGGCGGACGTTGAAGCCGATGACGATGGCGTTCGAGGTCGAGGCCAGCAGGATGTCGGACTCGTTGATCGCGCCGACGCCGGTGTGGATGACGCGGACGCGGACCTCGTCGTTGCTGATCTTCTCGAGCGAAGCCTTCAGCGCCTCGGCGCTGCCCTGCACGTCGGCCTTGATGATGAGGTTCAGCTCCTTCATCTCGCCCTCCTGGAGCTTGGAGAACAGGCTCTCGAGCGTGACCTTCTGGTTGAGCTTGTTGGCGTCGTCCTTGATCTTCTGCTTCCGCTGCTCGACGAGCTGGCGGGCCATGCGCTCGTCGGCGACAACGTTGAATTCGTCGCCCGGCGCGGGCACCTCGGCCAGACCTGTGATCTCAACCGGGATGGACGGCCCCGCGTCCTTGACCTGCGCGCCCTTGTCGTTCGTCATCACGCGCACGCGGCCGACGGCCGTGCCTGCAATGATGAGGTCGCCCTGATGGAGCGTACCGTTCTGGACGAGGAGCGTCGCGATCGGGCCGCGCGCCTTATCCAGCCGCGCCTCGAGCACGCAGCCCTTGCCCGCGCGGTTCGGGTTGGCCTTGAGCTCTTCGACCTCGGCGGTCAGGATGACGGTCTCGAGCAGATCGTCGATGCCCATGCCGGTCTTGGCCGAGATCTTGCAGACCTCAGTCTCGCCGCCCCATTCTGCAGGCGTCAGTCCGTGCTCGGTCAACTGGGTGAGGATGCGGTCGGGGTTCGCGCCGTGCTTATCCATCTTGTTGACGGCGACGATGATCGGAATTTCCGCAGCCTTCGCATGGTTGATGGCCTCGATGGTCTGCGGCATGATGCCGTCGTCCGCGGCCACGACCAGGATGGCGATGTCGGTGCACATCGCGCCGCGCGCGCGCATCTCGGTGAAGGCCGCGTGGCCCGGCGTATCGAGGAAGGTGATGGGCTGACCATTGATTTCAGTGGTGTAAGCGCCGATGTGCTGGGTGATGCCGCCGGCCTCGCCGGAGGCGACGTGGGCGTTGCGGATATAGTCGAGGAGGCTGGTCTTGCCGTGGTCGACGTGGCCCATGACGACCACGACCGGCGGACGGGTGACGAGCTCGTCAGCGGTATCCTCATGATCGTCGAACAGGCGCTCTTCGATCGTGACAACGACCTCTTTTTCGACCTTGCAGCCCATCTCGACCGCGACGAACTCCGCCGTGTCAAAGTCGATGGTCTGGTTGACCGTGGCCATAACGCCATTTTTGATCAGGCACTTCATGACCTCGGCGGCAGTCTTCTTCATGCGGGAGGCCAGCTCGCCGACGGTGATCTCATCCGGGATCTTGACCACGAGCTGCGCCTTTTTCGCGATCTCGAGCTGCAGGCGGCGCATTTTCTCCTGCTCCTCGGAACGGGACTTCGTGCCGAACTTTCTCGCCTGCTGCTGGCGCTTGTTGTTCTTGCTGTTGATCTTCTGCTTGCCGCCCTTGTAGTTCTGCACACGCTCAGAGACGAGGGAGTCAACGCGATCGTCATAGCGGTCGGCATTGACGGTGACAGCGGAGGTGTCGATGACGCGGCGCTCGCGCTTGCGCTCCGGTTCCTTCGGCTTGGCAGGCTGCTGATTCTGTCCGCCGTTCGCGGACACATTCTGCTTCTGATTCCCAGAATTTTGCTGCGGGCGTGAGGCGCTCTGCGCGGGGCGCTGCGGGTTCTGCGCCGGGCGCTGCTGCTGCGGGGCCGCCGGTTTGGCTGCGGATGCCTGCGGCTGCGCTGCGGGCGCCTGCGGGGCCGCCGGAGCGGGCGCGGCGGGCTTCACCGCGAAGACCTGCTCGAGCGAGTCGATCTGATGGTTTCTCGTGATATGATCGAAGATCACGTTCAGCTGATCCTCGGTCAGGTTCTGGGAGCTGCTCTTCGGCTTATCGTAAAACTTCCCGACGATCTCGATGACCTCTTTGGTCGGCATTTTCAAATCGTCGGCGACTTCCTTGATCTTCTGCTTGATTTCAATACTCAATACAGCCACCTCCTGTTATTTCTTCCCATGTTTGACGTTGTTCCTGTGGGCCTTCTCTTCCTGCCGGCGTTTTTGCACGCGCGCGGTCTGGCGCGTCAGCTCCTGCAGGATGGCCGCGTTCCCGCCGTCCTCGCCCAGCGTCTCGACGAACGCCTTGGCCAGCGCGGGATCGAGCACGGCGCAGAGCGCACAGGCGTTGCAGCCAAGGCCGTTGCCCAATTCTTCCTTCGTAAATCCGACCTGCATCCACGCGGGCTTGCCGCTGCGGCAGAACGACTGCGCGCGGCGGACCGTGTGCTCGCCGGCGTCCTGCGCAACGAGCAGCAGCCGCGCCTTGCCGCTACGGCAGGCGATGCCCGCCGGCTCCTCGCCGATGGCGAGGCGGTTTGCTTTGCGGGCGATGCCGAGCAGGTGCAGCGCTTTATTCTTCTCCATGCTCCGCCTCCATCTTCTCCACCAGGCCGTCATAGACCTCCTGCGGGATCTGGCAGTCGAAGCTGCGCTCGAGCGCCTTGGACTTGCGCGCCTTTTTCAGGCAGTCTGCATTCGGGCAGACATACGCGCCGCGGCCGGGGGCCTTGCCCTTGAAGTCGAGCGTGATTGCGCCCTCGGGCGATTTGACGACACGCACGAGCTCACGCTTGGGCCGCATCTCACGGCAGCCGACGCACTGGCGCATCGGGATCTTTTTCTGCATGGCGTTTCCTCCCTGTGATGAGATTTACGCTTCTTCGGTTTCCGCCGCTTCCGGCGCTTCTTCCACGGCTTCCTCCTCCGGCTGCTCGAACTCGGCGGCCTGCGAGGCGGGCTTGATGTCGATCTTATAGCCGGTCAGGCGGGCGGCCAGTCTTGCGTTCTGGCCCTCCTTGCCGATGGCGAGCGAGAGCTGATCGTCCGGGACGATGACGCGGCACGCCTTGCCCATGCCGGGCAGGAGCGTGACAGAGACGACGTCCGCCGGGCTGAGCGCCGAGGCCACGAACTGGCACGGATCTTCCGACCAGACGACGATGTCCATCTTCTCGCCGTGCAGCTCGTCGACGACCGCGCCGACACGTCCGCCGCGCGGGCCGACGCAGGCGCCGACCGGGTCGACATTCGCCTCGGCGGCATAGACGGCGATCTTCGTGCGGGAGCCGGCCTCGCGGGCGATGGACTTGACCTCGACCGCGCCGGAGGCGATCTCCGGGACCTCAAGCTCGAACAGGCGCTTGACGAGGCCCGGATGCGTCCGGGAGACGATGACCTGCGGGCCGCGGTTGCTGCGGCGCACCTCGACGACGTAGACGCGGATCATGTCGCCCTCTTTATAGCGCTCGGTACGCACCTGCTCCGACCCGGAGAGGAGCGCATCGGTCTTGTCGTTACCGCCGCCGATGCGGATGGTCATATCGCCGGTGGCGGGCTCGATGCGGAGGACCGTGCCGGTGAGGATCTCGTGCTCCTTCGAGGAGAAGGCATCGAAGACCATGCCGCGCTCGGCCTCGCGGATGCCCTGGATGATGACCTGCTTGGCGGTCTGCGCGGCGATGCGGCCGAAGGCCTGCGTCTTCACGTCGACGTTGACCAGATCGCCGAGCTCGGCGTGCTTGTTGATCTTACGGGCCTCGTCGAGCGAGATCTCCGTGGCGGGCGTGAGGACGTCGTCGACGACCTCCTTCTGCACGTACATGTGCATGTCGTTGTCCTTGACCTCGACGAAGACATTGTCGGTGTAGCCCTCTTTGTCCTTCTTATAGGCGGCGACGAGCGCCTGGGTGATCTTTTCGAGCATGTAGTCCTGCGGGATGCCGCGTTCTTTTTCGAGCTGCGCGAGCGCCGCAAAAATTTCTGCGTTCATGTTTTCCAGATTCCTCCTTTAGAATTCGACGCGAAGCCGCACCTGTGCGACCTCGGATTTTTCAAAACGTACTTCTTTTTCGCCTTGCCGGATGGTGACGGCCCCGTCCTCGTAGGCCGCGAGCGTCCCGGCCTGTTCCTTCAGGCCGTTCACGGGCTTATAGAGCTTGACGGTGACGGCGCTGCCGAGAAACTGTGCAAAGTCGGACGGGCGCTTGAGCTCCCGCTCGAGCCCTGCCGAGCAGACCTCGAAGCTGTAGCTGTCGGGGATGGGATCCTTCTCGTCGAGGATCGGGTCGACCGCGCGGGAGATGGCCTCGCAGTCGTTGATGTCGACGCCGCCCTCTTTGTCGATGTAGAGCCGCAGGAACCAGTCGCCGCCCTCTTTGACGTATTCCACGTCCCAGAGCGAACAGCCATGGGCCTGCACCACAGGCTCGGCAAAGGCCCAGACCTGTTCGGTGATCTTCACGAAAATTCCTCCTTTTCAGCAAGAAAGAGTGGGGAACGATTCCCCACTCTCAAGTTTACACTATCAAGATAGTTGAATTATAGCACCTCCGGCGAAAAAAAGCAAGAGAAAACTTTGAGATTATTTGGATTTTTCCGCGTTTGGCGCGTTTTTTTCTGCCGCGGAGCGAAATTTCGGAAATTTCAGGCCGGAGACTGTAAAAATCCGCAGCGGTATGCTATACTATATTAAACAAATGCCCGCCGCAGCGGATAGCCCCCCCTCTGCAAAGAGGGGGTGATTGCCAGCGGCGATCAGGGGGAGTTTATAAAGCGATTCTCCCCCAGTCACGGCTCACGCCGCGACAGCCCCCTCTTAATAGAGGGGGCCTATGGACATCACCCCACAATCCATCTCTCAATTCACCACACTTGGAGGAATCCCTTATGACAGGAAAAGCAGCTTCGTTCGGTCTGCCCTATCTGGCGGCGATCGCCGGCGTGGCGGGCTATTTCTTCCACGCCGCGCTGCGCGGCGGCGGGAGCAGCGTGCCGCTGATCGCGTTTTCCATTCTGATGTGCCTGCTGTTTCTGCTGGCCGCGGCAGCGCTGGACAAACAGGAGGCGTATGCCGATGTCTATCGGAAGCTGCCGTCGGACACCGCGCTGAGCCTGCTCGGGGCCGCGGCAGTCGCGGCCGGGTGCGTTCTGTCGCTGCCGGGCGGGACGATGTTCGGCAAGGCGCTGGACGTGCTCGGCATGGTCGGGGCCGCAGGACTCGCCGCGGCGGCGGTCTGCCGTCTGCGCGGGAAGAAGCCGCAGCCGTTTTTCTGCATCCCGGCGGTGCTGTTCTACGCGGCGAAGCTGTTTTACGATTTCCGCGCCTGGACGACCGATCCGCAGATCATGGATTATGCGTTTTCCCTGTTCGCGCTGATCTGCTTTATGATCGCGACGTATCAGGCCGCGGCGTTCTGCTATGACCACGGCTCGCGGCGGCAGATGGCGTTTTTTGCGCCGGCGGGCGTGCTCTTCGGGGCGGCGGCGATGGCCGGAGCCGGGCGCGGCGAGCTGCTGATCTATGGCGGGAGCGCCCTCTGGATGCTGGCGTGCGCCGTGCAGGCGGGCGGCCGGCGGAGCGTACGGGCATGACGGCGCAGCGGTTTTTGCAGCAGGTGCTGCTGGCAGCACTGCTCTGCGCGCTGCTCGTTTCGGCGGCGTTGGCCGCGGATTCGATCGATGAGGCAGTTGAAAAACTGAAAACAGCCGTTGAGAACGGGGATACTTCTTTTATTGTATCGCTGCCTGATGATGGCGCTCGCTCGACCTATGTCGATGCGATGGAAAAATATATTCTGACCCAAGTGAACTGGGTCAATGTCTCGCCGCGCGTCACAAGTGGCCTAGGCATTGGCTCAGACGGTCTAACAGATGCCGCCATCCCGGTCTATCTGCGCTATGCGAAAAAGACCGGTGATTATGACAAGGCCCTGGATGAGGCGGTCAGCGCGTGCATCCGAGATGGCATGACCGGTCTGGAGAAGACCGCGAGCATCTACAGCTGGCTGGCGGACACCATTGAAACGACGAACTGCATTTTCAACTATACGGCGGACAAGTGGGCGAACATCGCATGCTGCGGGACGGCCTATGAAGCGCTGGTGGACAAGCGGGCTGACTGTTTCGGCATTGCCGCCGCGTTCCGGGCGATCGCGCAGAAGGCCGGGCTGGAATGTGTGCTCGTGAGGGGGACATACGCTTCGAAAGAACATGCGTGGAATGCCGTCAAGATCGGCGAGACGTGGTATTATGTCGATGCATCGCGCGCGGATTCCGCTTGGACTCCCGGACATGCGGACTATGCCTATCTGCTGTTCGGGACCGATAAGAGCGGTTATTCTGCCACGATCGAGGATGAGAATATCACCATCAGTTCAAGGGCTCATGACCTTGGAGTGGAGCGATGGCGGCTCTTTTCGCCGTTGATCCTGATAGAGAACGAGTTCTGGCTTGTCCTCCGCAATAACAGCGGTACGGCCCTGTATTCTGTGCCTTACGGGGCTGATTTTGCCGAAAGACAGCGCACGAAATTCGCAACGCTTTCCGGCGAGCCAATGGATGTTTTTTACGCCGCAGTGATGGTTGACGGTGTAGTTTACTGTTCAGCCAAGACATCCGATACAAATCTTCACTCCTTTGTGCCGGGTGCGCAGCAGGCTGTGGAGGTGCGGGAGACCGGTTTGAGCGCAAAATTCGGGATACGGGTCTCCGGCCGGAAGCTCGAGCTGGTTCAGGGCGGCACGACCGCACTGACCATGCCGCTGCGGCGCTATTCCGACATCACGAAGGGGGCCTGGCTCGCCTACGATGCGGATGCAGCGCCGAAGACGCTCTCGACGACGAACGTCCGGCTGATCGGCGGGACAGACGGCGCGCATATCATCGCCGCGTTCTATGACAGCGCGGGACGGATGCTTTCCGCGCAGATCACCGGTGCGGCCGCGCCCAGCTTCGACGCTGCGCCAGGCCGCTGCACCGAGGTGCGCCTGTTCGCCGTAAGCGCGGAGGGTGCGCCCCTCACCGCAAAGTTGATCCTGACCAAATAATATTCGCGGCAGGCCGGACATCCCGGTCTGTCCCCTGATTTTTCTCCCCCAATCTGCGCGGGGCGCAGACAGCCCC
>CAJMLC010000089.1 GCA_905214155.1 uncultured bacterium
CAAGGGCGTCATCGGCTGGATGAAGGAAATGAAGCAGCAGGTCAAGCCGTGCCTGACGGGTCATGTGGCCGTCATCGGCGCGGGCAATACCGCGATGGACGCAGCGCGCGTCGCCAAGCGCATGGGCGCGGAGAGCGCGACCATCGTCTATCGACGCACGAAGAAGGAAATGCCCGCCGATGAGCACGAGCTGAAGCTCGCCATCGACGAAGGCGTCAACATGCTCGAGCTTGCCGCTCCCGTCGCGCAGGAAAACGGCGTGCTCCGCTGCGAGAAGATGCGCCTTGGCGAGCCGGATGCCTCCGGCCGCCGCGCACCGGTTGGCACGGGTGAGTTTGTGAAAATTCCGTGTGACCTCGTCATCTCTGCCGTCGGCGAAAAGGTCGACAGTGCGCTGATGGCTGCAAACGGCATCGAAATGGGCCGCAAAGGTCCGGCTTTTAAGACCAATGTGGACGGCGTCTGGTGCGCGGGCGACGCGCACCGCGGCCCGGCGACCGTGGTCGAGGGCATTGCGGACGCGGCGGCGTTTGCCGAAGCCGTCGTCGGCGAAGCGTGGACGTACGAGATCCCCGAGGCGGCCTACCCGAGCAAGGCGCAGGCCATCGAAAAGAAGGGCATCCTGATGAAGGCCTCTCAGGCCTGCTGCGAGGGCAAACGCTGCCTGGACTGCAACACGGTCTGCGAAAACTGCGCCGACTCCTGCCCGAACCGCGCGAATGTCGTCATCAAGATGGCCGATGGGCGGCACGAGATCCTGCATATCGACAAGATGTGCAACGAGTGCGGCAACTGCACGCAGTTCTGCCCGTACGCTTCCGAGCCGTGCCGCGACAAGTTCACGCTCTTCCAGACAGCGGAGGACATGGCCGACAGCCGCAACGCGGGTGTCCTCTTCCTCGGCGGCGACAAGATCCGCGCCCGTCTGGCCGACGTGCAGGACTATGACCTGTCTCAGCCGAACGCGCTGCCGCAGGAGATCGAGCAGCTCATCCTCACGGTCCGCAGCAAATACGCCTATCTCTATCAGTAAGAATTTAAACAGTTCCGCGCCGGCTGAGGGATCAGCCGGCGCGGTTTTTTATGATTGCAGGGCCCCTTATCTCTGCCCGTTTGATTTGCGCCCCCATTCTTTTCTTTCTCTTTTGGAGAAAGAAAAGAACCGCCGCGCCCGGTGAAGAAAAGAAAGAGAACGTTCAAACCAGAAGTGCAAACCGTGCCGCCATCATGTAACAGCTCATTCGCCCAGTTTTGGTTGCCCGCCCCTGGTCACCTTTCCGCTGGCAACTACGTGCCGCACGCTATCTTGATGATGGCGGGCAGATAGCATTTTACGAATACGTTCGTAGCGGTGATGCTCTGGACCGATTCCTGAAGAAATCTGAATATTCTGTGAATTGTTTGCTTTTTCGCGCGGGCTGTGCTAGAATGGAATGACTTTTAAAATCGCAATAGGAGCATCATCGCTATGAAACTCTTTGGCTCTGCAAAGGGCGGCGCGCGCGTCGCCAAACGCAGCAAAAAAACCAAGGCCGACAAGCCGAAAAAGCCGCTCAAGGTGCTGGCCATCGTGCTGACCGTCGTCCTCTGCCTCGAGGGGCTCTACTTCCTCTGCATCTACTCCAACATCCCGTTCATCAAAAAATACCGCACCATCTACATCAACACCGCCATGAACACCATGCGCCACCAGTGGCTGGCGACGTATTTCATCCCGGCGGAGATCATCGATCAGGTGCGCTATGAATACGGCCTCGAGATCGCGAAATCCGTCGGCACCGAGAGCCAGTGGGGCAAAAACGCTGACGACACGACCACCGAGCCGGAGCAGCCCGGCACCAACCACATCGACGCCGAGATCGTCGAGCCGGAAGAGCCAGATCCCGAAGAGCTGGAACAGCAGGCGCGCGACGCCTTTTTCGAGCTGTTCTGGGAGCTGGATCCGGACAGCGTCGACGCCTACGTCGCCGAGCATCCGGAGGCGATCGCGAACGGCTGGGAGAAGTTCTACGTCAATGAGGCCGGACTCGATCAATCCGGTACGTCCATGATCTCCATCTACGACGAGCCCGTGCTCGCCATCGACGCGGAAAACGGCGTGCTGCTGCTCCGCATCCAGGATACCGGCTATCGCGGCGTATTGGCCGTGGGCAAAGACCCGGCGGCGCTCTCGATCGAGATGTGCTCCACACTCGGCTCCTACGGCCAGCTCATCGGCACGACCGCCGAGGAGCACGACGGCGTCCTCGCGATGAACGCCAGCGGCTTCCTCGATCCAGGCGGCAACGGCAACGGCGGCCAGCTTGCGGGCTATGCCATGTCGAACGGCGAGGCGCACGGCACGCACTTCGGAGCATGGGCCTACAAGCGCATCGAGCTGCACGAGGACAACCTCTTCTACATCAAGGATGCGAACAGCCCCGTCGGCGAGGGCTGCACGGACGCGACCGAGTTCCAGCCCGCGATGATCATCGACGGCGTCAAATATACCACCGACTATTGGACCGACACGCAGCCCCGTGCCTGCATCGGGCAGTCTGACAAGTATGAGATCCTGATGCTCGTCATTGAGGGGCGCTACCCGCTCGACGGCATCGTCGGCACGAGCGTCAATACCTGCTCTGACATCCTGCTGAAGCACGGCTGCATGCAGGCGATGAATCTCGACGGCGGCTCGTCGGCCATGATGTGGTTCGACGGGAAATATGTCATGCAGTCGTCCAGCTCGCCGCTGCGCTATTCCGGCGGCCGCCCGACGCCGAACGCGTGGGTCTATAAGCGCGCGTCTGCCATCACCGAAGAATAAAGTCCTGCCCCGGCTTTGCAAAAAGCCGGGGTTTTATGTTTCCCATCCGCGCTTGTAGGGACCGATGCCCTCATCGGCCCGCTCTTCCGGTTTACACCGCCCCTCTTGTAGGGGCGGACGGCTCTGTCCGCCCGATTTGCGCCCCCATTCTTTTCTTTCTCTTTCGGAGAAAGAAAAGAACCGCCGCGCCCGGTGAAGAAAAGAAAGAGAACGTTCAAAACCTGAAGTGCATCCCGTGCCGCCATCATGTAACAGCTCACGCGCCCGGTCTTATTTGCCCGCCCCAAATCACCTTTCCGCTGGCAACTACGCGCCGCACGCTATCTTGATGATGGCGGGCAGACGACTACCTGACGATTTCCACACGTTACCACGTTACACTGTTCTCGTCTTATGTGAGGCCTCGCATTGCTGCACGAAAAGGTTGCTATTTCTGTCACTTTATGTTATAATTTTGTTATTCTTTGATTTTGGAGTTGCAGCTATGGCGCAGTTGAAGCTATTCGGTTCCGCACGGGGCGGCGCGCGCGTCGCAAAACGCGGCAAAAAGGAAAAACCGGCCAGGCAGAAAAAGCCGCTCAAGGCGCTGGCCATCGTGCTGACCGTTCTGCTCTGCCTCGAGGGGCTCTATTTCCTCTGCATCTATTCGAACATCCCGTTCATCGTCAAATACCGCACCATCTACATCAACACCGCGATGAACACCATGCGGCACCAGTGGCTCGCAACGTACTTCATCCCGGACAACGTGATCGACAAGGTGCGCTATGAATACGGCCTGCAGGTCGCGGCGTCGAACGGCAAGGAGAGCCAATGGGGCAATGCCGACGCGAGCGCCGAGGTCACGAAACCGACAGTCAACGAGATCGAGGCCGAGATCGTCGAGGAAGAGAAGCCCGATCCCGCGGAGCAGGCCCGCCTGGCCCGCGAAGCGTTTTTCGAGGTGTTCTGGGAGATCGATAAGGCCAGCATGGACGCCTACGTCGCAGAGCACCCGGACGTGATCGCGAACGGCTGGGACAGCATCCACATCAACGAGGCCGGCATTGAGGACGAGGGCACGAGCATCGAATCGATCTACGGCGAGCAGGTGCTCGGCATCGACGCGGCAAACGGCGTACTGCTGCTGCGCGTGAAGGGCAAGGGGTACCGTGGTGTCCTCGCCGTGGGCAAAAACCCGGCGGCCCTCTCGGTCGAGACCTGCTCGACCTACGGCACCGTCGGCCAGAAGATTGGCGTCACCGCAGAAGAACACAACGGCGTCCTCGCCATGAACGGCAGCGGCTTCCCCGACCCCGGCGGTGCCGGAAAGGGTGAACGAGTCGCGGGCTATGCGATGTCCAACGGCGTGGAATACGGCTCTCACTTCACGCAGTGGGCCTATAAGCGCATCGAGCTGCGTGAGGATAATCGCTTCTACATCAAGGACGCCTCCGCCCCGACCGGCGATGGCACGACCGACGCAACCGAGTTCCAGCCCGCGATGATCATCGACGGCGTGAAATATACGACCGATATATGGACCGATACACAGCCGCGTGCCTGCATCGGACAGTCTGACAAGTACGAAATTCTGATGCTTGTCATCGAGGGCCGCCTCTGGCTCGAGGGCATCAACGGCACAAGCGTCAACACCTGCTCCGACATTCTGCTCCAGCACGGGTGCATGCAGGCGATGAACCTGGACGGCGGCTCGTCGGCCATGATGTGGTTCGACGGCAAATACGTCATGCGCTCGTCCAGCCCGGACAACCGTTACAATGGCGGACGCGAGTGCCCGAACGCCTGGGTCTACAAAGCGGCCGGGACGTTTGAAGAATGACTTGACAAATACGGATTTCCTGCTACAATGGGAACGCAAAATCCATACGGACACAAATTCAAATAATATGAGGAGACTTTTACCATGAAACAGCAAATCAGACGCATCCTTGCGCTGGCGCTGGTCGTTCTGGCGCTGGCCGCGATCTTCACCGGCTGCGCGAAGAAGCCCGGCAAGACCCTGACCGTCGACGTCACGCACGGCGACGGCACCACGAAGACCTTCACCCTCAAGACCGACGCAGAGAACCTCGGCGCGGCGCTGGTCGAAGACAAGGAGATCGGCGTGACCGGCGAAGACAGCGACTACGGTATCTTCATCACCACAGTCGACGGCGAGGCCGCCTCCAACGAGGAGCAGACCTTCTGGTCCATCAGCAAGGACGGCGTCGACCTTGAGGTCGGCGCGGACAGCCAGCCCATCGCCGACGGCGAGCACTACGAGCTGACGCTCAAAACCTGGTAAACCAAATCCCCCGCCTGTCTATCCGACCGGCGGGGGACTTTTTTAGAGAATTTACGAGATTGTCTGTATGGGCCGATGCCCTCATCGGCCCGAAGGCCCCCTCTACCAAGAGGGGGCTGTCGCCGTAGGCGACTGGGGGAGCTTCTCTGGCTTCTCCCCCCTGATCGCCGTTGGCGATCTTCCCCCCTCTTCATAGAGAGGGCCTTTGTCCTCTGCGGCAAGGACAGGCACGAATCATGCTTCTCCCCTTGCGCGGCGGGGCTGGATACGCTATACTGGATGCAGAAAGAAAATGGGAGGTCTTCGGATGAAAAAGCTCTCCGCGCGCCTGTGGCTGACCCTGATTCTGATCGGTCTGGTGGGCCAGTTCGCATGGACGATCGAAAACATGTATTTCAATGTCTTCCTCTACAACACGATCTCGACCGATCCGGGCTACATTTCGGCGATGGTCGGCTGGAGCGCCGCAGCCGCGACGCTCACCACGCTGCTGATGGGCGCGCTGTCGGACCGCGTGGGCAAGCGGAAGCTGTTCATCTGCGGCGGCTATCTGCTCTGGGGCGTGAGCACGGCGGCATTCGGCTTTGTGACGGTCGAGAACGCGGCAAAGCTCTTCCCGGCCCACGCCGTGGCCGCGGCGGCGATGATGGTCGTCGTACTCGACTGCGTGATGACCTTCTTCGGCTCGACCGCGAACGACGCGGCCTTCAACGCCTACATCACCGACGCCGTCTCCGAGGCCGACCGCGGCAAGACTGAATCGGTGCTGGCAATTCTGCCGCTGATCTCAATGCTCGTCATCTTCGGCGCGTTCGACGGCATGACGCAGCGCGGCGAATGGCGCAAATTCTTCGCCATCTTCGGCGGACTCGTCACGCTGACAGGCCTTGTGGGCTGCTTCCTCATCGAGGAGCCGAAGCTCCAGCCGCGTAGGGAGCCGTATCTGAAAAACCTTGTCTACGGCCTCCGCCCCTCGGTCGTGCGGGCGCACCCGGCGCTCTATCTGGCGCTTGCGGCGTTCTGCGTATTCTCCGTCGCGGTGCAGACCTTCTTCCCCTATCTCATCATCTATATCCAGAATTATCTGAAAATTGAGGGCTACGCCATCGTCCTGGGTGTCGTCCTGATCGTGGCCTCGGCAGTCAGCGTCCTCTTTGGCCGCGTGATCGACCGGGTCGGGCCGCTGCGCTTTACGCTCCCGGCGGCGCTCGTGATGTTCGCGGGGCTGATCGGGATGTTCTTTGCACGTGGGATGCTTACGGTCATCCTCGCGGGCTGCGTGATGATGAGCGGCTATATGCTCGTCACCGCGGCGCTCTCCGGTGAGATCCGTGACCGGACGCCGGAGGGCAAGGCCGGGCATTTTCAGGGTATCCGCATGATCTTTGGCGTGCTGCTGCCGATGATCCTCGGCCCGGCGCTCGGCGCGGCGGTCATCCGCAATTCCGACAGCACGTATGTCGAGCTCGGCGTGGTCAAGACCGTGCCGACGCCGGGCTTCTTCCTCGCGGCGGCGGTGGTCTTGCTGCTGCTCGTGCCGTTCGTGCTGGCGCTTCGCAAACAGGAGGGAACATCATGCCGGAGCTGAAAACCGTCTGGGGCGAGAATCTCAACCCCGAAGCCATTCTGCCCGAATATCCGCGCCCGCAGTTGGTGCGTGAGAATTATGTCAACTTAAATGGGCGCTGGGACTACGCGATCACGGCGTCGGACGCGGAGCCGGAGCATTGGGACGGCGAGATCCTCGTCCCCTTCTCCCCCGAGGCGCCGCTCTCCGGCGTAAATCGCACGCTGCTGCCAGGGCAGACGCTCTGGTACCGGCGGGAGCTCACCGAGATGCGGCGCGAGGGGCAGCGGCTGCTGCTCCACTTCGGAGCCATCGATCAGGAGGCAAAAATTTATGTAAACGGGAAGCTCGCCGGGGCGCATCTCGGCGGGTACACGGCGTTTACGGTGGAGCTGACGGAATTTCTGACGGATGGGCCGTCGGTGCTGACCGTCGCCGTCCGCGACGGGACGGACACGAACGAATATTGCCGCGGCAAGCAGAAGACGAAGCGCGGCGGCATCTGGTACACGCCGCAGAGCGGCATCTGGCAGACCGTCTGGATGGAGTGGGTGCCGCAGAGCTATATCACAGGGCTGCGCATCACGCCGGACGCGGCGAACGGCTGCGTGCGCGTCGTGGTGCAGGCCGAGGAAAACCGCGCGTGCTATCTCCACTTTGCGGGGCGGCGCGTCGGCGCGTTCACGAACCGCGAATGCGTTCTGCGCGTGGAGGCCCCCGAGCTCTGGACGCCGGAGCACCCGAAACTCTACGAATTTTCCGCCGAGCTGGGAGAAGACCGTGTGGAGAGCTATTTCGCGCTGCGCGACGTCGGCGTCGGGCGCGACGCGGCGGGGCATCCCTGCCTGACGCTGAACGGGAAACCGGTCTTCCACACGGGCGTGCTCGATCAGG
Source organism: uncultured bacterium (assembly GCA_905214155.1). Lineage (GTDB taxonomy): Bacteria > Bacillota > Clostridia > Oscillospirales > Oscillospiraceae > CAG-170. The sequence continues at coordinate 7,555 of CAJMLC010000089.1, forward strand.
GCTATTGGCCGGACGGCCTCTACACCGCGCCGAGCGACGAAGCCCTCGTCTGGGACATCCGGACGATGAAAAATCTCGGCTTCAACATGCTGCGCAAGCACATCAAGGTGGAGCCGATGCGGTGGTACTATCACTGCGACCGGCTGGGCATGCTGGTCTGGCAGGACATGCCGAACGGCGGCGGAAAATATGATCTCCTGACGATCTCCGCGCCGCTCATCACGCGGCGGCACAAGCAGGATAACGATTATAAACGCTTCGCACGGACAGACGCGGCGGGCCGGGCGGAATACTATGCGGGCCTCGACGAGATGGTGCGGCAGCTCCACAACTGCCCGTCCATCGTGATGTGGGTGCCGTTCAACGAGGGCTGGGGCCAGTTTGACGCAGCGGAGGCCGTCC
>CAJMLC010000090.1 GCA_905214155.1 uncultured bacterium
CGGCCTCGACCTTGTACTTGCTCTGGAGCTTGGCCATCAGGACGGACAGCTGCATGTCGCCGGCGCCCGCAATGATGAGTTCCTTCGTTTCGGGGTCATTGCCATAGGTGAAGGAGGAGTCTTCCTCGTTCAGCTTGACGAGACCAGCCGCGATCTTATCCTCGGTGCCCTTGACCTTGGCGTAGATGGCCATCTTATACATGGGCTCGTCGTAGCTCATGCCCTTGATCTGGACAGTCTTGCCCGGCATGCCGAGGGTATCACCGTTCTTGACGGAGGCGAGCTTGGTGAAGACGCCGATGTCGCCGCAGCAGACCTTGGAGGTCTTAGCGTTGTCCTTGCCCTTCGGGAAGAACATGTTGCCGAGCTTTTCAGAGTCGCCGGTGCGGACATTCTGGACAGTCATGGTGTCCTCAATGTCGCCGGAGATGACCTTGAAGTAGGAGTTCTTGCCGTACTGGTCGGACATGGTGTGGAAGACGAAGGCCATGGGGCTGCCGTGCGGGTCGAGCTTGAATTCCTTCTCCTCGCCGTCGACGATCTGGGTCATGGGCTTGCCCTCGAGGGGGTTCGGCGCGAACTTGACGAGATCGGTCAGCAGGTTCGTGGTGCCGAGGCCGGTATAGGCACAGCCGCAGAAGACGGGCGTGACGCTCCGGGTACGGATGCCGGCCTTGATGCCGGTGAGCAGCTCTTCTTCGGTGAACGGCTCTTCCATGAAGAACTTCTCCATGAGGGCCTCGTCGGTCTCGGCGACCTGCTCGTTCAGCTCGGCCATGTATTCTTCGATCTTGTCGGCTGCGTCGGCGGGCAGGGCGATCTCCTTGCCGGCCTCGTCATACGCCTTCTTCGTGATCAGGTCGACCACGCCGACAGCCTTGTCGCCGTTCATGATCGGGAACGTGAAGGGGATGACGGACGCGCCGAACATCTCACGCAGAGAGTCGAACACGTTGAAGAAGTTGGCATGCTCTTCGTCGAGCTTGGAGATATAGAACATCGCGGGCAGACCGGCCTTGGCGAGGCTCTTCCAGCCCTTTTCGGTGCCGACGGCGATGCCGCCCTTGGCGGTCAGGCAGATGAGTCCTGCGTCCGCCACGCGCAGCGACTGCGCGATCTGACCGGCGAAGTCGAAATAGCCGGGGTTGTCGATAAAGTTCAGCTTGCACTTGTTATATTCCACCGGGATGATGGACGAGGAGATGGAATACTGTCTCTTCTTCTCTTCGTCGTCAAAGTCGGAAACGGTCGTGCCGTCGGCGCGTTTGCCGAGACGGGTGATCGCCTTGGTGGTGAACAGCATGCTCTCACACAGGGCGGACTTGCCGTCGCCGCCGTGTCCCAGCAGGCTGATGTTGCGGATGTCGTTGGCAGTATAGGCCATAGTTAAAATTTCTCCTTTCTCCGGACGGGCCTGTACAACGGGCTGACCGTCCCTGCGGCAATTCTGAAGCCACTCTTAGAGTCCATTATATACGAAACGCAAGCGGATTGCAATGAGAATCTTAGTCATTGCGGCGAAAATACACAATTTTTTCCGCGCTCAGCGGCGGCTGGACAAGCTGGTGATCAAAATTCCGGGCACGAGCCACAGCAGCGTGTACAAAAACAGGTTCCAGCAGGAGGCCGAGAGCGTCGCGCCAAGGAACGTGAGGAACGTGAGCACGAGCAGGCCCATCACGCCGCCCATGACGGCGATGGCGATGCTGCCGATAGCCGCGCCGCGCATGGCCCGCGCGCCGGAGACGGCGGCGAGGAAGCCCTCGAAGCTGTCGCGCGCGAGCAGCGCGCCCTGCATCCCGCCGAGGCCGGCGTTCGGCTCGGAGAGCTGGGCCCGCTCCTCCACGGTCGGGAATTCGACGCGGTCCGGCGCGATCTTATAGCGGAGCTTCAGAAACTGCGGCGTGATCATGAAATCGCGCGTGGCCAGCAGCGGCAGCAGGCCGGAGGCGTGCACCGCGGCGTTCAGTCCACTGCGGATACCGGCTGCGGGCGCGTAGTTCAGCGCAAAGACTGCCGCTAAATCGCCGTTGACCGACAGGTACACGGCCTGCTTCAGCCGCGTGCCCTCCGGCATGCGGACCTTCATCAGCTTCATGAAGCCGATGGAGCCCATGAGGATGACGTCGCCCTGGATCTCCGCGCCCAGTCCCCCGCCCTCATAGCGGCGGAAGGTATCGACGCGGTAATGGCGGCCGTTCTGGCTGTGCATCATCTCGTCGAACAGCGGGACAAGGCCGCTGCCCGCCGTCTGCACGACGGCGGAGGCGAAGCCGATGATCTGGCTGACGGACCGGTCGGAATAGATCTTCATGCCGTTGAGCGTGACATTGCCCGCCGGGAAGAGGTCCTGATCGGTGATGGTCACGGCGCACTCGCCGCTCAGCATGCGCGCGCCGGTCCAGCCCGAGAGGGCCGCGCCGTAGCGGTAGAGGCGGGCGGACTGCCGCTGGAAGGTACGGGCATAGCTGAGGAACAGGCCGGACGGGAACGCGGCCAGCAGCATGGCCGACCAGGCCCAGAGGAAATTATGCTCGCTGCGGAGCGCGGCCAGCACGGAAAGCGCCAGCGTCAGCAGCGCGAGCGTGGGCGCATAGATGCGCGCGCAGCGCTTTGCGGCGTCCGGCATTTCGAGCTGCGCGGTGAAGGCCGCGCGGTCGCCCGGGGCGCGGAAGATGCAGTCGGTATTGTGCCAGGCGGATCCTTTGCGGACGGCGCCGGTGGGCGTCGGCATGCTGCAGACGGCCTTCATCGTGCGGTATTTGGCAGATTTTAAGAGCAGGCGGCTCCAGAGGCCAACGGTCAGCTCCACGGAGACGACCGCGCAGAACGGGATGCGCCCGCCCAGCGGCGCGAAGACCGCATCCGCCGCACAGACCAGCACCATCAGCAGGAGCAGACTGTTCAGGTCAAATTTCAGGCGGATGATCCCGAAAAAGCCCTCTGCGAGGACGTCGAGGCAGAGGATGGCCTGCAGGATCATAAAAATGAGCATCAGCGCGGAGAAGAGGTCCGTATGCGTTGTGGGCGATGCAAATATCCCCGCGGTGAGCACGAGCAGCACCGCGGACGCGAGCGTCAGCAGACAGCAGAGCAGCAGCCGCAGGCGCAGCGAATCGGGCTTGCAGTAGAACGAGTACGCCTCCTCCGGCGAGGAGAACGTCCGCTCCGGCTGCTCCTGCCTTCTGGCGCGGCGCTTTTCCTGCTTCTGGTGCTGGCGCTCCAGCTTTTTCTGGCGCTGTCGTTCGCGCAGCTCGTCCTTCGAGAGGCGGACGCGGACGTCCGGCGCTGCCGGCGTCGGCTCGCCCTTATAGGTCCAGATCGTGGGCTGCTCGGGCTTTGGCGGCTCCGCCGTGACGGGCGCGAAGCGCATCGTCTGCGCCGAAAGGTCGGGCTGCTTGTCCTCCTTCGGGGCGGGCTCCGCTGGGCGGACCGTTTCGGTCTCTTTCGGTGCAGGCTCCGGCGTTTCGGACGCTTCCGGCGCAGGCGTTTCTTCCGGTTTCACCGGTTCGGGCGGCTCCGGCGCTTCCGGCACAGCAGCGGGTCCTGGTTCGCGCTTCGTCCAGCCGCCGAATTCGTTCATGATGTCCTCGAGCGTATATTCGGGCGTCGTCTCGGCGGGCGTCGGGTCAATATGCAGTTGTACCGGTTCCCGCGCGGGCGGCTTCTGTTTCTTCATGTACGTTCAGGACTCCAGATGTTCGTTACTCCGCGCGCTGGCGGACGGCTTCATACAATAGTATTGCGGCGGCGGCGGATGCATTCAGGGATGAAATACTGCCGCGCATGGGAATACTGACCTTATAGTCGCAGCTCTCGGCGACGAGGCGGCTCATGCCGTCGCCCTCGCTGCCGATAACGATGGCTGTGGGGCCCTTGAGATCGGCGCGGTAGAGCGAGGTATCGCCGTCGGCGGCGGTCCCGCAGACCCAGACGCCGCGTTCTTTCAGCTCTTTGATCGTATTGACCAGATTCGATACGCGGGCGACGGGCATATATTCCAGCGCGCCGGCGGACGCCTTGCCGACGACGGCGGTGAGGCCGACGCTGCGGCGCTTGGGGATGATGACGCCGTGGGCCCCGGCGCATTCGGCGGTGCGGATGATGGCGCCGAGGTTATGCGGGTCGGACAGCTCGTCGCAGAGGACGATGAGCGGCGGCTCCCCTTTTTCCGCGGCGCGGGTGAAGATGTCGTCGACGGAGGAATAGTCGTGCGCGGCGACGACGGCGATGACGCCCTGGTGCGCGCCGGTGGCGGAGAGCTGGTCGAGCTTGCGCCGGTCGGTCTCGACGACGACGGCCCCGGCCTGCTTCGCCATCGCGGCGAGGCGTGCGAGCGCACGGTCGGTATTGCCCTCGGCGAGATAGACTTTGTCGATGGCGCGGCCGGCCGCGAGCGCCTCGGTCAGGGCGTTGCGCCCTTCGAGCAGGTTTTCCGCCGTCTCAGGGTCGGGGCGCGCGTCGCGCCGCGGCTGGCGCGGGCGGCGGTCATAGTTTTTGTTTTTCCGTTCTTCCATAGGTGGTGTCTCCGATGTTACAATTCTATAGTTCCGGCATATCCACTCCCCCAGTCAGTCATTCGGCTGACAGCCCCCTCTCCGCAGAGGGGGCCTTAGGTGCAGCGGAGCGCCCAAGTGTTCTAATATACCGGATAACATTATAACAGCTTTGCGCGCGATGCACAACCGGAAAGTTTGGAAATTCAGATCTTAATTCTTTCTGAAATTCACAGAAAATTTACGCTCTGTTTTTTGCCTGTTCTTGTAAAGGGCGGCGCGGTGTGGTAAGATACAGGCACAACAAGGCTCCCACGAGATGGAAGGAAGGTGGCTCCATGAGCAACGATCCCAAAAAGAACGATCAGCGGCCCAACGGCAATAACAACAATGAGAATGATATCAAAGGCCGGAGAATCCTGTTTCTGGTGCTGGCGGCGCTGATCGCGACGCTGCTGATCAACACGCTCTACACGTCGATCTCCAAGTCCTATCTGACCGAGGTTCGGTACGACGAGTTTTTGACGATGCTGGATAACGGTGAGATCAGCGAGCTGGAGTTCCAGAGCGACGACCGCGTGGTGTACGCAAAGAAATCCGACACGGACAGCAGCGGCGCGGCGAAAAAGCTCTACTACACGGGCCTGATCCCGAATCAGGACACGACGGCGCTGACAGACAAGCTCGACGAGAAGGGCGTGAAGTACAACCGTGAGCTGCCGCAGGAGACCAGCCCGGTCGTCAGCTTCATCGTGAGCTGGCTGCTGCCGGTGATCATCATGTACGGCCTGTTCTCGCTGCTGATGCGCTCGATGTCGAAGCGTATGGGCGGCATGGGCGGACTCGGCGGGATCGGCGAGAGTAAGGCCAAGGTCTATATGGAAAAGCAGACCGGCGTGACGTTCGCAGATGTGGCCGGCGAGGACGAGGCGAAGGAATCGCTCGTCGAGATCATTGACTTTTTGCACAATCCGCAGAAATACGCCGCCATTGGCGCGAAGCTGCCGAAGGGCGCGCTGCTCGTCGGCCCTCCGGGCACGGGCAAAACATTGCTTGCAAAGGCCGTCGCCGGTGAGGCGAACGTGCCGTTCTTCTCGATCTCCGGCTCGGACTTCGTGGAGATGTTCGTCGGCGTCGGCGCAAGCCGCGTGCGCGATTTGTTCCAGCAGGCGGCAAAGGTCGCCCCGGCCATCATCTTCATCGATGAGATCGACGCGATTGGCCGGACGAGAGATTCCAAATTCGGCGGCAACGACGAGCGCGAACAGACGCTCAACCAGCTCCTGGCTGAGATCGACGGCTTTGATTCGAGCAAGGGCGTTGTGATCCTCGCGGCGACGAACCGCCCCGAGATCCTCGACAAGGCGCTGCTGCGCGCAGGACGATTTGACCGGCGCATCATCGTCGACCGGCCGAATCTGCAGGGCCGCTACCAGACGCTGCGCGTGCACACGAAGAACATCAAGCTGGCCGAGGACGTCGACCTGCACAAGATCGCGCAGGCCACGGCGGGCGCCGTCGGCGCGGATCTGGCCAACCTCGTGAACGAGGCGGCGCTGCGCGCGGTGCGCCTCGGGCGGAAGACTGTCAATCAGCAGGATCTGCTCGTCTCGTTCGAGACGGTCATCGCGGGCACCGAGAAGAAGGGCACCGTCCTGACCGACATGGAAAAGCGGATCGTGTCCTACCACGAGGTCGGCCACGCGCTGGTCGCGGCGCTGCAGAAGCACACGCAGCCGGTCTCCAAGATCACGATCGTCCCGCACACATCCGGCGCGCTCGGCTATACGATGCAGATGCCGGAGGAGGAAAAGTTCCTGTCCAGCCGCGAAGAGCTGCTGGTGGAGCTGCAGACGCTGCTCGGCGGGCGGGCGGCGGAGCAGGTCGTGTTCGGCATTTCGACGACCGGCGCGGCCAACGACATCGAGCGCGCGACCGATCTGGCCCGCAAGATGGTCACGCAGTACGGCATGAGCGAAAAGTTCGGGCTGATGGCCCTGTCCACCGTGCAGAGCCAGTATCTCGACGGCGCGGCGACGATGAACTGCGCGGACTCGACGGCCAGCGAGGTCGATCAGGAGGTGCAGAAGCTGCTCTCGAGCTGCTTCGAGCAGGCGAAGGCGCTGCTGCGCGAGCACCGGGCGCTGCTCGATGAGATCGCGCTCTATCTGCTCCAGAAAGAGACGATCACGGGCGACGAGTTCATGGTCTATGTGAACGCAGAAAACCGCAAGCTCGAGGCCCCGAAGGACGAGGCCGAAGCATCCGGCGCAGAAACGGCTCCGGCTGAGGACGCTGCGGACAAGACGGATGAAAATCCAAACCCGACGGAGGGCGCGTAAGTGCTGTTTTTGACGAATGATGCGCCGGACGCGGCGGCGGCCGTCAGCGAGGCGGCAAGCGCGGTGAGCGCGGCGCTGGAGGACGGGACGGCATCGACCGTGGGATTTTTCCAGAAGTTTTTTGGTGGATTTTCCTGGACGAAGCTGATTTCGGCGGCCATTTTGCTGGTGGTCTGCGGGGTGCTCATCAAGCTGATCCTGAAGGCGACCGACCGGATGCTGGGCCGATCGCGGCTGGACAAGGCGGTGCATCCGTTCATCCGGACGATCATCAAGCTGGTGCTGCTGTTCACGGCGATCATGCTGATCGCGGGGACGCTGGGCGTGGATACGTCCTCCCTGCTGGCGCTGCTGAGCGTGGCGGGGCTGGCCGTGTCGCTGGCGCTGCAGAATGTGCTCTCGAATATGGCGAGCGCAGTGATCCTGCTGACGACGAAACCGTTTCAGATCGGGCATTTCATCGAAATGGGCAGCGTGAGCGGCACGGTGATGAAGATCGGCGCGATCTGCACCGACATCCTCACGCTGAACAACCAGCTCGTCCATGTGCCGAACAGCGAGATCACCGGCTCGACCGTGACGAACTACACCGCGAGCGACAAGCGGCGGCTGGAATACAAGATCACGGCCTCCTACGATGCCCCGGTCGAGGATGTGAAGGCGGCGCTGCTGCGCGCGGCGGAGCATCCGCTGCGGATGCAGGACATGCAGCCCATCGCGCGCGTGAACGGCTACGGCGACAGTGCGATCGAGTATGTGCTGTATCTCTGGATCCGGCCGAAGGATTACATGGACGTCTATTATGATGTGATGGAGGCGGTCAAGTGCGAGTTTGACGCAGCCAGCATTGAAATGACATATCCGCATATAAATGTTCATATCGCGAACTGAAAGGCACCGACCCGGAGCTGTTTTTTGACAGCTTCGGGTTTTTCGCACATTTTTCACCAGTTTTACCAAATTCACCAAAATAAATCGATACTTTTGGATCGTTTTTAGTTGACATTCTACTTTTGAGTTGTTAAAATAGTATCAACCTATATTCGGCGTATTTCGCGGTT
>CAJMLC010000091.1 GCA_905214155.1 uncultured bacterium
AGACGCCCGCGGCGACCGCAGTCCCGGTGAGTTCTATCAGCTCGATATGGAGATGTCGTTCGCCACGCAGGACGACGTGTTCGCCGTCATTGAGGACGTGCTCCCGCCGATCTTCGCGAAATACGGCACGTACAACATCGCCTCGCAGCCGCCCTTCCGCCGCATCAAGTATCTCGACGCGCTGGAAACCTACGGCTCCGACAAGCCCGACCTGCGCATCGACCTGACCGCCGTGAACGTGACGGAGCTGTTTGCCGGGAGCGAATTTGCGCCGTTCGCGGGTCAGACTGTCAAGGCGGTTCCCATCACGGACTGCACGCTGACGCGCAAGCAGATCGAAAAGCTGCTGACCGACTGTGAGGTGCAGTCCGGCCAGAAGGGTTACTGGTTCAAGGTTGACGAGCAGGGCGAAATCGCCGGCGGCGTCGCCAAGTTCATCGACAAGGCTGCGATTGCCAAGAAGTTCGAGCTGAAGCCGAACATGCTGGTCGTGCTCGCCGCGGGTGAACAGGCCACAAAGGCCATCGGCGTCATGATCAAGACGTTCGGCGCGAACGTGCCGGGCCACATGGACAAGGAACGCTACGAATTCTGCTGGATCGTCGACTTCCCGATGTACGAGATCGGCGACGAGAGCGGCGAGCTTGAGTTCTGCCACAACCCGTTCTCGATGCCGGCCGGCGGACTCGACGTGCTGCTGAAGGCCGAGCGCGGCGAGATCGACCCGCTCTCCATCACGGCCGACCAGTACGACCTCGTCTGCAACGGCGTGGAGCTGAGCTCCGGCGCCGTCCGGAACCACGATCCCGAGATCATGATCAAGGCGTTCGAGCTGGTCCGGCTCGGCGAGGACGACGTGAAGTCCAAGTTCCCGGCGATGTACAACGCGTTCTGCTACGGCGCACCTCCCCATGCCGGTATCGCCCCGGGCGTCGACCGCATGGTCATGCTGCTGGCGGGCGAGGATTCGATCCGCGAGATCATCCCGTTCCCGATGAACAAGAACGCGCAGGACATCCTCATGGGCGCGCCCAGCGAGGTCACGCAGAAGCAGCTCGACGAGCTGCACATCGCCGTCACCGCGCACGAAGAGTAACGCAGGAACCCCCCGGCCGTCGGCCGGGGGGTTCGTTTTATGATCGGGCGGGCAATGCATACAAAGGCCCCCTCTACCAAAGAGGGGGCTGGCCGAGCGAAGCGAGGTCTGGGGGAGTTTTCATTCTTCTCCCCCTGATTGCCTGCGGCAATCTGTCCCCCCTCTACGAAGAGGGGGGCTTTCCGCTGCGGCGGGGATTCGGGCGGACAGAGTCGTCCGCCCCTACAAGGTCTATCGCGGAGTTTCAGAGAGCGCGGATAGCGGCAATCAGGGTATCCACTTCTTCCTCAGTGGTGGCCCAGCTGGTGCAGAAGCGCGCGATGCGCAGGCCGTCCGCCGTGCAGCCCTCCTCCTCGAACGTGAAATCGCGCCCGAGCGTCTCCGCCTGTGTGTCCGTCAGGCAGACGAACTGCTGGTTCGTCGGGCTGTCCACATGGAAGGGGATGCCCCGTTCGGCAAACGCCGCCTTGACGCGCAGCGCCAGCCGGTCGGCCTCCGCCGTGATTTGGAAATACAGCCCGTCCTCCAGCAGCGCACAGAACTGCGCGCCCAGCAGCCACCCCTTGGCGAGCACCGCGCCGTTCTGCTTCATGTACGCCTTGAAGCGCGGCTTGAGTGCGTCCGCCGTCAGCACAACGGCCTCGCCGAACATCGCGCCGCACTTCGTCCCGCCGAAGTAGAACGCATCGGCCAGTGCCGCAAGATCGCGCACCGTCACGTCGTTCCCCTCCGCGCCGAGGCCGTAGCCGAGCCGCGCGCCGTCGACGAACAGATACATCCCGTATGTTCTGCACACGCTGTGGATCGCCTCCAGCTCCGCCTTGCTGTAGAGCGTGCCGGATTCGGTTGGGAAGGAAATGTAGACGAGCTTTGGGGCCGTCCAGTATTCCGGTTCGCCGCCCTCGTAATACGCCGCTGCGCACTCCGCGATCTGCTCCGCCGTGATCTTGCCGTCCGTCGCCGGGAGGGCGAGCAGCTTATGGCCGACGTGTTCGACCGACGCGGCCTCGTGGCACTGGATGTGACCGGTTTCGGCGCAGATGACGCTCTCGACCGGCGAGAGCGCCGCCGAGATCACGATGAAATTCGCCTGCGTCGCGCCGGGGAAAAAACAGACGGTCGCCTCCGGCTGCCCGGTCAGCCCCCGAATGATGCCCTCGGCCCGCGCGCACCAATCGTCCGTTCCGTAGCCCGGATGGCTCTCCTGCGCGGCCTGCTGCAATACCTCCCACACGCGCGGATGTGCGGTGCGGTTATAATCATTGTTGAATCGGATCATGAAAACGCCTCCTTTTGCCCACATGATAGCAGACCGCCGCCCAACTTTCAACACCTTCCATTGACAAGCCGTGCGAAGGCATAGTAAGATGGAACTGGCATTTCTGAAATACAAAAAATGCACCGAAAGGCAGGGCCAGCGATGCTCCGAACCTACGAACTTTCCCGCGCGCCGGGCGGCGCGCCGCTCTATGAACAGCTCTACCGCGCCATTCGCGCGGACATTCTCTCCGGGCAGCTCGCAGGCGGAGAAAAGCTGCCGTCCCGCCGGGCGCTGGCCGAGCATCTGAACGTCAGCAAAATCACCGTCGAGACGGCCTATGCCCAGCTTCTGGCGGAAGGGTATGTGACCGCGCGGCAGCGCTCCGGCTACTATGTCGAGCAGCTCTCCGCCCTCCAGCCCGCGGAGCCGCAGCCGCGCGTCCCGGTCAAGCCGGAAGCCCCGGAACCGCCCGCGAAGCCCTCCGCGGCCCTGTTCCCGTTTTCCGTCTGGGCAAAGCTGATGCGCGGCGTCATCCTCGACGAGGGCGAGGCGCTGCTTCGCCCGATGCCCGGCGCGGGCCTCTATGCGCTGCGGCGCGCGATCTGTGACGATCTGCTCCGCCGCCGGGGCATGCACGTCGAGCCGCAGCAGGTCTATATCGGCGCGGGCGCGGAATATTTTTATCATCTGCTGCTCGAATTCTTCGGCAGGGACCGCATTTACGGCCTCGAGACGCTCGGCCACCGCAAGATCGCGCGCATCTACGCCGCCTCCGGCGTGCAGTACCGGGCCATCGCGATGGACGACGACGGAGTGATCCCCGCCGTGCTGGCTGGAAGCGGCGCGGAGATCCTGCACCTCTCGCCGTCACACCACTACCCGACCGGCATCGTCACGCCCATCGCACGGCGGCAGGCGATTTTGCAGTGGCTGACGGCGGAGGGCGACCGCTTCCTGATCGAGGACGACTACGACTCCGAATTCCGCTTCTCCGGCCGGCCCATCCCGCCGATGCAGACGATGGATTTTGCCGGGCGCGTGATCTATATGAACACGTTTTCCAAGACCATCGCGCCCGCGCTCCGCATCAGCTACATGATCCTGCCGCCGCGGCTGCTGGACGCCTGGGAGGAAAAGATGGGCTTTTACAGCTGCACCGTCCCGGCGTTCGAGCAGCTGACGCTGACGCGCTTTCTTGACGGCGGCTATTTTGAGCGCCACCTCAGCCGGATGCGCAAGCATTACCGCGCGCAGCTGGCGGCCCTGCGCGCCGCGCTGGGCGAGGCGCCGTTTGCCGAGGTCTGCACGATGCTCCGCGCTGACGCGGGTCTGCACTTCGTGCTGCAGTTCCACACGGCGCTCAGCGACCAGGCCCTGCAATCGAAACTCCGCGCGGCGGGACTGGAGATGCCGCCGCTGTCCGGCTTTTACGTCGGTGCGCCCGGCCCCGCGGCGCGGGGCCGGGTCGTCGTGAACTATGCCGACCTTGAGCCGAAACAGTTTCTTTCGGCCCTGCGCAGCGCGATCAGCGCAGAAAGGATCTGAATCCTGCAAGAGCCGCCTTTTCTATTGCAATTCTAGGCGAAAGGCCGTATAATGACATCGTTATGATGAATTATTTGCAAAACAGAAAGTAGGTGCGGGTGTGGCGCAGATCATCGCGTTTGTGAATCAAAAAGGCGGCGTGGGCAAGACGACGTCCGCCGTCAATCTGACCGCCGCGCTGCATGCCGCGGGGCGGCGCGTGCTGCTGTGCGACTTTGACCCGCAGGCCAACGCGACGAGCGGACTCGGCGTGGACAAGGGGTCGGTGCGGATCAGCACGTATGATCTTGCCGTGAACGAGCAGGAGGCAAAGGACGCCGTCGTACACACGAAGTTCGGCGATCTGCTGCCGTCCAACCCGGCGCTCTCCGGCGCGGGCGTGGAGCTGGTCGGGATCGACGACCGGGAGCATGTGCTCAAGCGCGCACTCGATCCGCTGCGGCCCGCGTATGACTATATCTTCATCGACTGCCCGCCGTCGCTCGAGCTTCTGACGCTGAACGCGCTGTGCGCAGCGGATCAGATTTTAATTCCGGTGCAGTGCGAATACTATGCATTGGAAGGGCTTTCCGACTTGATGACGACGCTGCGCGCCGTGAAGCGGCGGCTGAATCCGGGGCTTTCGGTGTTCGGCGTGCTGCTGACGATGTTCGACGGGCGGACGAATTTCTCGGCCCAGGTAGCCGAGGATGTGCGGCGGCATTTTCCGGGCAAGGTCTTTGCGGCGGCGATCCCGCGCAACGTGCGTCTCGCCGAGGCGCCGAGTCACGGGCTGCCCGTGATGGCCTACGACCGGTTCAGCCGCGGGGCCGCGGCATACGAGCAGGTAGCGCGGGAAATCATTGCGAAGGAACAGGGGTAAATGCGGGAAAGGAGCACACGATATGGCAAAGCAAAAGGGTCTGGGCAAGGGCCTCGGCGCGCTGCTGGGTGAGGAATCTCTGCGCACGGATACCCCGGCGGGGGGTGCGGTCAGCACGCTGCCGCTGCAGAAGATCGAGCCGAATCCCTTACAGCCCAGAAAAACATTTGCCGAGGAAGAGCTGGACGCGCTGGCTGAGTCCATCCGCATCCACGGTGTCATTCAACCATTGACCGTTCGGTTATTGCCGAATGGGTATTATCAGATCATCGCCGGCGAGCGGCGGTGGCGAGCGGCAAGGCTGGCTGGGCTTTCGCAGGTGCCGGTGGTGGTCATCGAGGCGGACGACCGCAAAGCGATGGAGCTGGCGCTGATCGAAAATCTGCAGCGCGCTGACCTCAATCCGATTGAAGAGGCGGAGGGCTATCAGCAGCTCATCAGCCAGTACGGCATGACACAGGAGCAGGCGGCAGAGCGCGTGGGAAAATCGCGCCCGGCCGTTGCAAATGCATTGCGGCTGCTGAGCCTTGGGCCGGAGATTCTGAAGCTGGTCGAGACCGGGGCGATCTCTGCCGGACATGCGCGGGCGCTGCTCGTGCTGAAGACGGATGGAGAACGGATGGCCGTGGCGCAGAAGGTGCAAAACCTGTCGCTGAGCGTGCGGCAGACGGAGGCCCTCTGCAAGAAGATGGCGAAGTCGGCGAAGGAGCCGCCGAAGGAGGCATCCGTCGCGGTGGATTATGTGGCAGAATGTGAAAAAGAGCTCAAGCGCGCGCTCGGGCGCGGCGTCCGCATTGTGGACGGCAAGCGCAAGGGGCGCATCGAGCTGGAATATTACGGACAGGACGATCTGCAGCGGCTCTATGAGGTGCTGCAGACGCTGCCCGGAAGGGAGTAACATCATGGACGAGAACAAGGACGTGCAGCAGGCCGAAGAGCAGGAAAAGCAGCCCGCGCCGCTGAGCGAAGCGCGGAAGACGGCGCTGCTGCGGTATATGGCGGTGCTGTTCGCGGTGGCGTTTCTGCTGGTTCTGCTGTCGCTGATCCTGCAGGCGCACTCCTCCAAGGCGACGATCTCAGAGCTGACGCAGACAAGCAGCAGTGCGCTGAGCAATGTGGAACAGCTGCAGGCACAAAACCGCGATCTGCAGGATGAGAAGCAGGCGCTGACGCAGGAGAAGAGCGAGCTGGAGGCGCAGGTAGAAGATCTGCAGAAGCAGCTCGACGAGACGAAGCAGGCCGACGAAAAAGAGGAGAACGCGGAAAAGCTGAAGCTCGAGCTGGAGCTGGCGCACACGAAGGAAGCCTATGAGGCGCTGCTCGTGGCAAAAAACTGCGAAATGCACGAGGGCAACGTGACCTTCTCCAAGGCGATGGACACGCTGGCTGATCTGGAACAGTATCTTGGCACGGAGGCCCGTGCGGAATATGAAAAACTTCTGGCGGAGTAAAAAGAGGAAGAGACTATGATCGACATTAAATTTTTGCGGGAAAACCCCGAGATCGTCAAGGAAAACATCCGGAAAAAGTTCCAGGATGAGAAGCTGCCGCTCGTCGACGAGGCCATCCATCTCGACGCCGAGAAACGCAAGGCCCAGATGGAGGCCGAACAGCTGAAGGCCGCGCGCAACAAGCTGTCCAAGGCCAACGGGCCGCTGTTCGGGCAGCTGAAAAAGTGCGAGGATGAGGCCAAAAAGGCCGAGCTTCAGGCGCAGATCGACGCGAACAACGCCGCCGTCAAGGCTGACGACGAGCGCCGCGCACAGCTGGAGGCCGCGCAGACCGAGGCCGCGGCGAAGCTGCAGGAGATCATGTATGTGATCCCGAACATCATCGACCCGAGTGTGCCCATCGGCCCGGACGACAGCTGCAACGTTGAGGTCGAGCGGTTCGGTGAGCCGGTCGTGCCCGATTTTGAGGTGCCGCACCATGTCGACATCATGGCGACGTTTGACGGCATCGACAAGGACGCCGCAGGCCGCGTGGCCGGCATGGGCTTCTACTATCTGCTGGGCGACATTGCGCGGCTTCATGAGGCCGTGCTGGCCTATGCGCGCGATTTTATGATCGACGAAAAGGGATTCACCTACGTCATTCCGCCGTTCATGATGCACGGCAACGTGGTCAAGGGCGTGATGAGCTTCCCGGAGATGGAAGCGATGATGTATAAAATTGAGGGTGAGGACCTGTACCTGATCGGCACGTCGGAGCACACGATGATTGGCCGTTTCATCGACCAGATCCTGCCGGAGGCGCAGCTGCCGCTGACGCTGACGAGCTATTCGCCGTGCTTCCGCAAGGAGGTCGGCAGCCATGGACTCGAGGAGCGCGGCGTGTACCGCATCCACCAGTTTGAAAAGCAGGAGATGATTGTCGTCTGCCGTCCCGAAGAATCCATGGAGTGGTACGACAAGCTGTGGCACAACTCGGTCGAGCTGTTCCGCAATATGGAGATCCCCGTGCGGCAGCTCGAGTGCTGCTCCGGCGATCTGGCCGACCTGAAGGTCAAAAGCTGCGACATCGAGGCCTGGAGCCCGCGGCAGCAGAAGTATTTTGAGGTCTGCTCCTGCTCGAACCTCGGCGATGCGCAGGCGCGCCGCCTCGGCATCCGCGTGAAGGGCGCGGACGGGAAGACATATCTGGCCCATACGCTGAACAACACCTGCGTGGCCCCGCCCCGGATGCTGATTGCGTTTCTCGAGAACCATCTGCAGAAGGACGGCAGCGTAACGATCCCGAAGTGTTTGCAGCCGTATATGGGTGGAAAAGAAGTTCTGATTCCGAAGCACAAATAAGGGCTGGTGGATCTTTTCCGCCGAAGCATGTCGGAAGCATTTTTTGTTGCGTATCCGTAAAATGCTGCCTGCCCACCATCATCAAGATAGCGTGCGGATACGGTTTGTAGGGGCGGACGACCCTGTCCGCCCGGCGCACTGCACATCCGAAACGCGAAACCCTTCGGCGAGATCGTACTGCCCTACGGGCCGACAGAGGCGTCGGCCCCTA
>CAJMLC010000092.1 GCA_905214155.1 uncultured bacterium
AAAAAATTCGGCAAAGAGAAAGTGAGAGGGCAATCTCATAAAACCCGGTAGGAGGGATTCACATGTCCGGCTGGAGTGTGTCAATTTTCGTCAGGGCGTCCATGCTGTCGGCGGTTTCTCCCACCACCTCGCAGTCGTGGGCTTCCCAGTCAAACAGGCGCTTGAAGCCCTCCCGGATCATGATCTCGTCATCCACCAGAAGCACACGCAGCTTCTTCATTCCCCTTCCTCCTTCAGCGGCAGCACGATGTGCGCCGTCACGCCGCCGTCCTCGTTTTCCGTATAGCTCAGGCCGCATTCCCGGCCGCAGAGCAGCTTGATGCGCTTCTGCACGTTCAGAATGCCGATGCTGTTGCCAGTGAGCTTGGGCGGCTGCTTATCGTAGGATGCCAGCATGGCGTCGATGGCGGCCTTTTTGCCGTCAGCAAAGCCGCTGCCCGTATCCCGGACGCAAACTTCCATGCGGCCGTCCGCCGTTTTCTGCGCCGAGATCACCACCGTGCCCCGGTAGCCCCTGTTTTTGAGACCGTGGAGCAGGCTGTTTTCCGCAATGGGCTGCAAGATGAAATTCGGCACCTGTGCACCCCCCAGCTCCGGGTCGATGTCATATTCGCAGCAAAGTTCCGGATAACGGCAGCACATCAGCTCCATATAGGCTTCCAGCAGCTCCATCTCGTCGTCCAGCGTGACCATGGGCCTGTCCACCTTGACGCTGAACCGGAAGAAATCCACCAGCCGCATGAGCAGGCTTGCCACCGTTTTATCCCCGTTCAGATGTGCCTGAATGCGGATGGTATCCAGCGTGTTGTAAAGAAAATTGGGGTTGACCTGACTTTTCAGGTACAGCATTGACAGCTTCTGCTCCACCAGCTCCGTCTGGAGCGCTTCGGGATTTTCCAGCGTGAGGTAAAAGGAAAGGGTCATCAGGGTGATGCCCATTCCGCTGATAAGCCATGTGTGGTGCAATCCCTGCAATACGCACACGGTAAACTCAATGACCAGCGCCGCACCGATGGCAGAACGCTTTTTTCCGGGGATGGCTTTCCAGTTTCCCACCAGAAGTCCGGCGCACGGCAGCAGGAAAAAGGCCACGGCGGCATAGGGAACCAGCATGTAAGCCCCCGCGGAATAGTTGCCTTCCGCCGTGACGGTGTAGGAAATGGGCAGCAGGAAATTCCCAAGCTCCGTGAGCACCAGAAACGCCTTCGCCGGCCAGTCCAACCGCCGGGGCTTGCCCGTTTCCTCCTGCACCAGAATGGCGATGTACTGATAAAACAGGTAGATCACCGCCGCCATGCTGCCCAGAAACAGCCGGTGCAGCGCCCCGTTCAGGAGCATCGGCACGGTGTCCAGATGGTTGACGGTGTAGACGGTGCAGCCGTCCAGCGCCAGATGCACCAGCACCGCCACCAGCAGCACCGAAAAGGTTTTGTGGAGCGCCGTATGCTCCTTTTCCGCCGTGAAATACATATAGGCGACAAAGGCCACCACCAGAAACAGCGCGATCTCCATCCGAAGCATGCGCGTTCCTCCCTTCTCAGTGGGGAAGCTCTGATTAAATCGGTGAGAGCTGTGAGCGAGAGATTTTTCGTCCAATCGAGGTATCGAAAACGGAGGAATACTTTGTGTATTTCCCGTTTTCGATACCGAAGAGTGGGCGGAAAAGATCCGCTCATAGCCGAAGGCGATTTATTCAGAGTTTCCCTTATTACAGCTCGGCGAACCGGGCGCTGCCTTTCTTCTTCAGCCACAGATACAGCAGGGCGCACAGGATCAGATTCAGCCCCGCAAGGCAGCCCATGTATCCGAAGAAGCCCAGCTTCCACCCCGGCAGTGCCACGTAGCCCACAAACAGCAATATCGTATAGCCGAAGCTGCCGAACAGGGCGATCATCACAGGGGCGCTCTGCTTGATGGGCGAAATTTCATTCGTCCATGTCAGAATGGGATTTTTCACTCCCAGAAACAGGCCGAACAGCGCCATCAGCACCACGTAGGACATTACCAACAGCGTCATCATCAGAAGCTGCACAGGCAGGAACGGATAGACTGCCGCCGCGCACACTATGCACAGCGCCATGGGAACTGCCGTGAGAATGATCTGCATGGAAAGCTTCGCTTTCAGCACCTGCCACGGCGTGACCGGCAGGGACTGCATGAGCCACAGGCTCTTCCCCTCCAGCGACACCGAGGGGGCGGTCATATCATTCATGGAAGCGACCCCGCACAGGCAGATGGACAGCATCACCGGCACGCTCCCCTCCAGACCGTCAAGCAGGGTCTCCACCGTGGAGAGGAATTCGCCGCCCTTCCATAGGATCAGCAGCGCGCAGACCGGCATCAGGAACGTACCCAGACCGCAGTTGAGCATATAGTTGGGACTTGCGCCGAAATGGCCGAATTCCCGGCCAAGCAGCGCCGCGGGAATGCTCTTTTGCCGCACAGTGGTTTCCCGGTACACCGTCCGGGCGGTCTTTCCCGTGGCAGTTGCGGTTTTCAGGAAGCTGCGGGAGATCAGCGCCCACATGAGGGCGAACAGCGCCGCGACAAACACGGTCACAATGATACACGCTTTGGCATCTCCCGTGCCGACGCTGCCAAACAGATAAATGGGGTAGGCGCCATCCTTGACGGCGGCGCCGTAGACCGCCAGATTAGCAAGCAGCTCCTGAATCAGCGCCATTGCCCGGAAATAGAAGAAATAGTACGCACCGAAATGACGACGGTCACAAAGCTCTTATGCTTCAGCAGGCTGATCTTCGCGACCACCCACCCCAGCGCGCAGGACAGCGTCATGACAAAAATGGAGATCAGCGCGGTCAGCAGCACGCCGCCCAGCACATTGGCGAGTGTGACACCGGCCACTGCCCAGTAGACGATCACCGCCGGAAGAATTACAATTCCGGAGTACAGCAGTCCCATCAGGTAAACGCCCAGCAGCCGGGAGACCAGCAGCACGGAGACCGGAATGGGCATGGACAGCAGCAGGTCGTTATCCTTCGCCAGATACAGGCTGGCATAGGTATTGAACACGCTGCCGAACACGCCGAGGAACACCGCCAGAAGTCCCATCAGCGCAAAATACAGCCAGCCCATGCCCGCCTGTGCCATGGGCGCACACCTTTTGACCGAAAGCAGCGTGAAAATGCCGCCCAGAACAACCACCATCAGTACTACGAACATAGCCATATACGCAGCGGTCGCCGCCCTGGAGCGGGCTTTGTTCTTTTTCGCGTCGTAATAATAGGCGCGGAAAATTTCCATCAGCTGCTTTTTCAGCAAGAGTTTCAGCATGATTCTCCCTCCAGCTCAAGGAACACTTCCTCCAGGGAGTCGTCGCCCTTGACCTCCTCCATGGTGCCGGAGCGGATGAGCCTGCCGCCCTTGATGATGGCGACCTTGTCGCAGAGCTTTTCCGCGACCTCGAGCACGTGCGTGGAGAAGAAGATCGCGCCGCCCGCGTCGCAGAGCTCGCGCATCATGCCCTTGAGCAGGTGCGCGGCCTTGGGGTCGAGACCGACGAACGGTTCGTCCATCAGGATGAGCCGCGGCTGGTGCAGCCAGGCGGAGATGATGGCGAGCTTCTGCTTCATGCCGTGGGAATAGGCGGCGATGGGCTGGGCCAGATCGTCCGTCAGCTCGAAGCGCCCGGCATAGTCGCGGATGCGGGACCGGCGGTCGTCCGCGCTGACGCCGAAGATGTCGGCGATGAAATTGAGGTATTTGATGCCGGTCATGTATTCGTAGAGATCGGGGTTATCCGGAATGTAGGCCATCATGCGCTTGCAGGCGAGCGGGTCTTCGCGGATGGATGTGCCGCCGATGCGGATGTCGCCCGCGTCGAATTGCAGGATGCCGGCGATGGATTTGAGCGTGGTGGTCTTGCCAGCGCCGTTGTGGCCGATGAAGCCGTAGATCTCGCCGGGGGCGATGTGCAGACTGAGGTCGTCGACGGCCTTCTTTTCACCGTAGGTTTTGGTCAGATGATCGATTCGCAGCATGTCGCTGTCCTCCTCCATTTTCATAAAAACAGACTTTTGATGTTGTGGTTCCATTGTAACAGACGCCGCCGTGCGGGGATAGGGCGTTTCCAAACCTGAATGTGTCAATTCTTCAGGGTGCTTCTATAGACGTACAGAGCATGGGAATTGTTCCTTGCAAATGAAAAAAGCAGCTGCTATAATGAAAAAGAATGGGCGAAACTGGAATCGACCAGAGAATACAGGCCAAAAGGGTACCCTTTTGGAAGCGGATGAGACATCCGCTTCATGGGCTCCTGACGGCCGGAGGCTTGGAAGGAGAGACATGGAATGAACAGACGGATCGGCTGCTGGACGCGGATGCTTTGTGCGGTGCTGTGCCTGGGGGTATTGCTGGGGATGGCGCCCTGCGCGGCGGCGGAAGAGGCTGTGCACGGAGAAGAGAAGCCGTTCGGCGTGCCGGTGGAGCTTACCGGTGTGAAGCTCGGCGGCAGACAGGTCTATCTCGGCGTGGGCGAAGAAGGCAACGGCGGGAAATTTTACCTGATGACAGGCAGCGACAGAAGCTGCATCGCGAGCGAGTGCCTTTATCTGCATGTGTGCGTGGGCCTGTTCTGGAAGCTCAGCGAATGGGACCGGGAAGATTATTATCAGTTTTCGCTGGAGGAACAGGCGGAAATATTGAAGCAGCTCCGCGATGTGGACTTGACGATCGCGGCGTACAGCAATCAGACCATCGCTCCACCGAAACCGGAAACGAACGAAACAACATACGGGATGCCCGAAGAAAAGGTGTATAGACTCTATGGCGAACATGCAGGAGAGTGGCTGCTCACGGCGAGCTGCAAGGTGGGAGATAAGGAATACAAGGCGTACAGCCTTGCGACGCGCACCGTGATCTCTGAGGCCCCGCAGGTTGAATGTACGACGGTGGAACAGATTAATGACTATTTGACCGAGGCGTTCAAAAACATTTCAATATATGATACGGAGAGAAATCAGGACATCATATTTACGATCCGACTGACCAAAGATGAATACACGGGCGTGATCGATGTGCCGAAGGAGCCGAAGGGGTATCAGACGACCGTCGTACTGCAAGGGTGGCACGGGGAAAACCAGAAGGCCAAGCTGACCGGCGGCATCCATGTCGGGAACGACGATATGGCGATCTCGGGGATCGACTTCGTCGGTGCGGGGCAAACCGAAAGAAAGCGGACGGATGGAAAACCGAACTGCGCCATCTACGGCGACGGCAGCGCCAACTTCATGGACTGCAGCTTTGCGAACTATTACCATGCGGTCGAATGGACCAAGGGGATGCGCGTCCCGGGCGGGAAGTGCACCTATCGGAATAATTACATCGCATGGTATGTGGATGCGCCGCAGCCCAGCAGCGGCCATCCCTACTTTGCGGGCTGTAGGTTTGAAGGCAATATCTGCGCCATCTTTGCGCGGGACTTCGGCTGGATCCCGCTTAGCGTGATCACACCGGCAAAATGCAGATTTCTCAATAACGGGATCGATGTGATCAATCTTTCCGGAAAGATCTGGTTCCTTGCAAACAACCGCTTCATCCATAATGGGTATAAACGGCTTGTAACACAGTCCGCAGAACTGAGCGACTCGCCGGTGGCGATGTATGCCGCGGCGGCTGAAGAGGCTGATAAGCCGATGGCCTTTGCCTATCCGATGATGACGGAGGACGGCGCGGGATATGATTATGAGACAAGTGACGAGATCCTGACGATCTCGGCGGATGACGCGAAAAACTATGCGATCCCGGAAAGCGTGCTCGCGGGCAAGACGCTGCGGCTGCTGCAGCCCGAATCGGGTGCGTTCGTGGCGAGCTTTGCGTTTACCGGCACGGCGGGAACGGGTACGTTCTGCCCGGCTGTGACGTTCGAAGAGGGGCTGCGCCAGCTGTCCGTGAGCGTGGAAAGCATGGGGGCGCTGACGGCGGAGGTGACCGTGGCGAGCGGCTTTGAAAGGGCAGTCGTGCTGGACAGCAGCGATAGCAAGGTCAAGTCTGCGACGGAAAAGGGACTGACGACGTTCCTGGCAACAAGAGGCGGAACGTACACGATCCTCTACGTGGGCGTGGACGCCGTGAAGAACGGGAGCAGTGTCAATGTGAGCTATCGGGCCGAGGCCGCGGGCGTGCAGGTCATCGCGCTCTATGATGCGAGCGGACGGATGCTCGACGCGGAGACACGCTCCGGTGCGGCCAGTGGAGCGTGGATGGTGACGCTGACCGGCGCAAATGGCACGGAGGTACGCGTGTTCCAGCTCGACGCGGAGAGCTTCAGGCCGCTGGCCGCGCCGTTGCATACAACGGTACAATAAACGAAGCTCCCCCTCATCCGAGGGGGAGCTTTTTGCAGGCAGAGGAGCGTATGGAATAGATGAAATTTGACAAATTCTGTGAGCTGTGTTATGATGTTCTCGCCTCCTGATTGGGGGGGCAGGGCACTGCACAAGACGGCGGGCGGTTGGCCACATCCTCCGAAAGGAGGTGCTGCCATGCGAATTACGTTACATATCGGGCCATTTACGGTTACGATCATCGTGAAACGCAGAAACCGCCACTCGGCCAAGTGACGGTTTCTAAAGTATTGGAAACTTAAACGAACCGGGTCAACCGCTTGCCGCAGTACCCTTTTCCATTTTTATTATAACTGATTTTACGGCCTTGTCAAGAGGTAGATCAAAGGTGCAGGACGCGGTCGCGGATCTCCTGGGTGCGGCCCTGGTTCCAGTACTGCGTGCCGATATAGCCGCAGGTGCGCCGGGCGACGTTCATCTTGGACTGGTCGGTGTTGCCGCACTGCGGGCACGTCCAGACCAGCTTACCGTCCTTGTCCTCTTTGATCTCAATCTCGCCGTCGAAGCCGCAGATCTGGCAATAGTCGGACTTCGTGTTCAGTTCAGCGTACATGATGTTCTCGTAGATGAACTGCATGACCTGCAGCACGGCGTCGATGTTGCTCTGCATGTTCGGAACCTCGACGTAGCTGATCGCACCGCCGGGGGAAAGTGCCTGGAACTGCGACTCAAAGGCCAGCTTGTCAAAGGCGTTGATGTGCTCAGAGACGTGGATGTGATAGGAATTTGTGATGTAATTCTTATCCGTGATCCCTTCGATGATCCCAAAGCGCTTTTGCAGGCACTTGGCAAACTTATAGGTTGTGGACTCCAGCGGTGTGCCGTACAGGGAGAAGTCGATGTTCTCCTTCTGCTTCCACTCGGCGCACTTGTCGTTCATGTGCTGCATGACCTCAAGCGCAAAGGGCGTCGCGGCGGGGTCGGTATGCGATTTGCCGGTCATGTACTTGACGCACTCGTAAAGGCCGGCGTAGCCGAGGGAGATGGTCGAGTAGCCGCCGTAGAGCAGCTTGTCGATTGGCTCGCCCTTGCCGAGCCGGGCCAGCGCGCCGTACTGCCAGAGGATCGGGGCTGCGTCGGAGAGCGTGCCCTTCAGGCGGTTGTGGCGGCACATCAGAGCCTCGTAGCAGAGCTCGAGCCGCTCGTCGAAGATGCGCCAGAATTTATCCACCGCGCCGCCGGAGGAGAGCGCCACGTCGACGAGGTTGATCGTGACGACGCCCTGATTGAAGCGGCCGTAGTATTTCGGCTTGCCGGGCTCGTAGTTGCCGGCATTGGCGATATTGTCCCAGCCGTTGCCGGAGCGGTCGGGCGTGAGGAAGCTGCGGCAGCCCATGCAGGTATACACATCGCCGTGGCCCGGCGTCTCGCCCTTGGAGAGCTTCAGCTCGCGCATTTTCTTCT
>CAJMLC010000093.1 GCA_905214155.1 uncultured bacterium
CTACTGGGCCAATTACGCGTGCCGCGCACAGGAGCTGAATCTCCCCTCCGCACCAAAGCAGTTCCTGCACTATTTTGAAGAGGAGAACCGCCCCCAGACCAGGCTCGACCGCGATCTTGAGCACGGCATGGCCATCAGCATCGGCCGTCTGCGCCCCGACACGCAGTACGATTATAAGTTCGTCTGCCTCTCGCACAACACGCTGCGCGGCGCGGCGGGCGGCGCCGTCCTGCTGGCCGAATTGCTCTGCGCCGAGGGATATATCACCCGGAAGTAACATATACTTGCACCACCAAAGAAACCGCACGATCTGCTCCACAGGTCGTGCGGTTTTTGCTGAATTGTATCGAAAAGGAGCGATTTTATGAAACAACCGATCTTCACCGGCGTCGCCACCGCCCTTGTCACGCCCTTCCGCGACGGCGCGGTCGATCTGGCCACCTTTGACCGTCTTTTAGACGCGCAGCTCGCCGCCGGGATCGACGCGCTCGTCGTCTGCGGCACGACCGGCGAAGGCTCTACGCTCTCCACCACCGAGCAGCTCACCCTCATCGCCCACGCCATTCGGTACGTCTCCGGCCGCTGCAAGGTCATCGCAGGCTGCGGCTCCAACGACACGTCCCACGCGCTCGAACTCAGCCAGACAGCATCCGCCATGGGCGCGGACGGCCTTCTGCTCGTCACGCCGTACTATAACAAATGTACACAGGACGGACTGCTTGCGCACTATCTCACGATTGCAGACGCCGTCACCTGCCCCATCATCGCCTACAGCGTTCCAGGCCGGACGGGCATGGACATCTCAGTCGAGACCTGTGTCCGCCTCAGCCAGCACCCGAACATGAACGGCATCAAAGAGGCCGGCGGCGACACAGCCAAGGCCGCGCGTATCCTGAACGAATGCGGCGGCAACTTCTTCCTCTGGTCCGGCAACGACGACCAGATCTCGCCGCTCGTCGCCCTCGGGGCCAGGGGCGTCATCTCCGTTCTCTCCAACGTCCGCCCGCGCGAGACGATGTCCCTGACGCACGCCGCGCTGAACGGCGACCAGCAAACTGCCGGACGCCTGCAATGCGAGCTGATGCCGCTCATCGACGCGCTCTTCTGCGAGGTCAACCCGATCCCGGTCAAGCGCGCGCTGGAGCTCGAGGGCTTCCCGGTCGGCGCGCCGCGCCTGCCGCTCACGCCGCTCAGTGACGCCAGCCTCCCTCGCCTCGCCGCCGCCCTCGGCACCTAAGGCATCCTAGAAAAACGCCGGTTTACAGAGAGCCAATACCGTCTGTTTCAGCAAAAGCCCTGTTCAATCGAACAGGGCTTTGAGTTTTTCGAGCCATTCGAGGGTCTTGAATTTGAGGACATAGCCCTCGTCCGCGCCGGTGATGAGGCGCAGTTCGCCGTCGGTGAAGCCGCCGGAGGCCGCCGCAGACTCGAACTCATCGAAACTCGCCGCTGTGCAGAGCGTTGGGAAGACGACGCACCACCAGTTGTGCCCCTCGCCCGCCCCAATCGTCACGCGGAGCGTCCGGTAGACGCCCGCGGGCAGCGAAAACGTCTCATAATCGCGCGTTGGGAATCGCTCGTTTTGCAGCGTGACGGAGACAGATTCCTCGCGCCCAAGCGCGCGCAGCATTTCCGCCGCCGCGCACTCCAGCGCGGGTAGCTCCGCAGCCAGCGCCTGCTCTGGATCATCCGCCGATCCCAGCACCGGCTCCGCCGCGGCCAGCACCGCGTCACGCACACGCAGCTTGATCGCCTGATCGGACGGCGAATCGGAATTTGCCACAACATGCAGCCGGACGAGCTTTTCGGCAAGCTGCCGCTGCTGCGTCTGCAAATATGCGCAGGACAGCAGTCCCATCGCCAATGCAGAAACAAAAAACAGGGAAAATATTCGTTTTTTCATAAAAATCAACCAGACTTTCTATGTAATATAGAAAGTCTGGTCTGTTTTTTGAAAATTATACTGTTGTCGTCAAAAAGACCTGGGAATATTTTTCCTTGAGCATCATGCAGGCAACGCTGGCGTACTCGAACGAGTCGTAGATGCCGAACACGGCGGAGCCGGAGCCGGTCATCTGCGCGCCATACGCGCCGTAGGTGATCATCATGGAGCGGATATAGTTGAGGTCGAAGTGATCCTTCAGCACCAGCGGCTCGAACACATTACAGAGGCTCCCACCGACGCCGAGCAGCTCCCCTTTTTGCAGGTTCGACATCATTGCGCGGTGATCCGGCCGCTTTTCGATGAATTCCTCATCGAGCTTCGCGTACAGCTCCACCGTGGAGACGGAGAAGTCCGGCTTGCAGACAACGACGAAAAACTCCGGCACGCCGGGGATCTGCGTCAGCAGCTCGCCGCGGCCTTCAACCTGCGCCGTGCCGCAAAGGACGCAGAACGGCACGTCGCTGCCGACTGCCTCGCCCGTCTCACAGAGAGCCGCGACGGAAAGCGGCTCGCCATAATAGCGATTGAGTCCGCGCAGGACCGCCGCTGCGTCGGCGCTGCCGCCGCCGAGGCCCGCCTCGGTCGGGATGCGCTTGTTGATGAAAATTTCAAGGCCGCTGGTCCGCTTGCCGGTGCGGGCAAAAAACGCCTCGGCAGCACGCCACGCAAGGTTGTCCGCATCCTGCGGGAATCCGTCTGTTTCAAGCCGGACTTCCGACTGCTCCGCCTTCGGGTCTTCGATGACCTCACGGTAGCAATGCACCGCCCACGGGGCGTCGGTGTCAACATTGATGACCACATCGTCCCGGAGGGAGATGGTCTGCATGATGGAGCGAATGTTGTGATAACCGTCCGGGCGCTTGCCCAGAACGTCCAGCGTCAGGTTGATCTTTGCAAATGCACTTTCGGTGATGATTTCCATTACTTGATCTTTCTGCCTTCCAGGTAGTATCTCTTTTCGCGGCTGTGGCCCATGGAGAACGTCTTGCGCGGGAGCACGCCGTCGGCGATGACGCCGCGGAACAGCTGGCTCTTCTCCATCGCGGGCAGCAGGAAGCCGATCGTGTCGGGCTTTTTCGCCAGCTCGATGAGCGCATCGTCGTCATGGATGTAGTCGATCTCGCCCGCATGCTCCTTCAGATAGTCGTCGAGGAAATGCTGCAAAATGCCGACCGCCAGCTCGCCCTTATTTTTGTCGAGTACGACCGTACCGCTCTCCTCGCCGATGTACCACTTGACCGGGAAGCCTTCCTTGCCGCCGCAGGCTTCTTCCAGCGCGGCGAGCAGCTTCTTCGGCTCGGTCTTGAAGATGACGCGGTGGATGGGCTCGAAGACCTGCGCCGGGTCGTGGATGTTCTCGAGCTCGACAAGGGCATAGCGTGCCGGATGGTTTGAAAGATCCTCGCCCGGATGGTTCTTCTTCAGCTCTTCATAGCAGCTCTTGGCCGTGGCGAGAGAATGGTTGCCGTCGCCGACGGCGAAGACCATCGGCGTGCCCTTGAGGCCCTGATATTTTTCGCCGACCGTCGCAGAATACTGCGTGAGTGCATCGTTGAATGCCTCGGCGTCCTGGCCCTCGACGAGCCAGCCCGTGATGTGGCCGCCGTCCTCCATGAGGTCGAAGTCGTAGAGCTTTTTCAGGCGATCCTTTTTCGCGCCGATCGGCTCGATCAAAACTTTGTCGTGGTCGTCGCAGAGCATCAGGATGTGCGGCAGCTCGATGGGTGCGTCGCGGCGGACGCGCTGGCGGGGCGGGATGCGCTCCGGCACAGTGCGCTCGGTGGCGCGGATGGCGGACGTCGCGCCGGGGGTATAGTCATAAGCGTCGAGGTCGACCATGCCGACAAGACCCTCACGGATGGAGCCATTCTCCAGCGTGCGCTCGACATAGACATAGCTGTTCGGATACGTCGTGAAGACGTCGTTTTTCATATAATCGGCCATGGTCTTGTTGATGACGGCGGTGTGCTCCGCCTCCATCTCCGTGCCAAGCTCAGCCTCCGGCAGGATCAGGTTGATCGTGGAGACGGCGCCCTCGGCATTTTTGCGCACACGGTCCCAGTACGCCTGATCGGACGTAAACTGGTCACAGGCGATGACGGCCCATTTTTCCATCTCGTTGGTCTTCGGGAGCAGGATGTCAGCAGGTAAAAAAGCGTTCATAGTCGATCCCCTTATCTCATTTGATTTGCGAAAAATTTCAGGCGCGCATTGCGCCGAGAATACCGTTCAGAAGCTCGTCGTAGGTCTCAAACGCCGGGAGCTGCGGATGATCCGCTTTGATTTTCTCCGTGCTGCGGAACAGGAAGCCCGCGCGGCTGGCGAGGATCATGTCGAGGTCGTTATAGCTGTCGCCGGCGGCGATGGTCTGATAACCGATGGACTGGAGCGCGCGGACAGTCGTCAGCTTGGACTGCGGGCAGCGCATCGTAAAGTCGGTGATCTCGCCGGAGGCGGACACGACGAGGCTGTTGCAGAGGATCGTCGGCCAGCCGAGCTTTTTCATCAGCGGCTGGGCAAACTCGGCAAACGTATCGCTGAGGATGACGGCCTGCGTCTGGCTGCGGAGCGCATCCAGAAATTCCTTCGCGCCGGGCAGCGGATCGATCTTTGCGATGACCGCCTGGATCTCCGGCAGGCCGAGGCCGTGCTCTTTCAGAATGCCGAGACGCCAGCGCATGAGCTTGTCATAGTCCGGCTCGTCGCGCGTGGTGCGCCGAAGTTCGGAAATGCCGCTCTCTTCCGCAAATGCGATCCAGATCTCGGGCACGAGCACACCCTCAAGATCGAGGCAGGTAATATACATTGTGAGATCCTCCTGAAAGTATTATA
This sequence comes from uncultured bacterium, assembly GCA_905214155.1. Lineage (GTDB taxonomy): Bacteria > Bacillota > Clostridia > Oscillospirales > Oscillospiraceae > CAG-170. The sequence goes on from CAJMLC010000093.1 coordinate 4,778, forward strand.
CAGTTTTAACAAAGGAATGCAACCGCCGGAGCGTAAATTCCGGCAATTTCGAATAACTAAATCTTTTTGGGACAGACTAACCGCGAAGGAGTTGATGAACATGAATGTCATCGCATGGATCCTCGCGATCATCGGCGCGATCAACTGGGGCCTGGTCGGCTTTGCGAAATTCGATCTTGTGGCCTGGATCTGCGGCGGGCAGACCGCGTGGGTCAGCCGCGTGATCTACGCACTTGTCGGCCTCGCGGGCCTCTGGTGCATCGTGACGCTGCTCACCAGAGATCGAAAAGCCGAAAATTCCTGAAAAAACAGCGGACAGATGCAGTTCTGTCCGCTGTTTTTTCTCATTTCGGACAATGCGCTTTTATCCCAGATTGCAGCGGACAATGCACTGATAGGTCGAGCCGCCGTAGGTGGTGGAGACAGTGGTGGTTCCGGAACCGGCTGCAGTAACGACGCCGGAGGCATCGACCGTGCAGATGGAGCTGTCGCCGCTCGACCATGAGACACCGGAGACAGCGTCGCCATTGGAATCCAGAAGACGAAGCTTGAAATACTCGCCCATGAGGGACATGGTGACGTCGGAATGGCTGATGGAGTAGCTGCCGTCCGGGGCCTCGGCGCTGCTGTCGAGGTTGCAGCGGACGATGCAGGAGAGCGGATCACGCCCGCCGACGTAGACGGTGATCGTGGTGGTGCCGCTGCCCATGGCGGTGATGACGCCGCGGTCCGAGACCGTCGCGACCGAGGGATCGGCGCTGGAATATGTAATATCCGCGTCCTCCGGCGCGCCCTTGACCGCGAGGGAGAACTGTTCGCCCGGCGAGAAGAAGGTCATGTCGGTGTTGTTGAGCGACAGCTCTTCATCGCCGCTGGGGAGCGTCTCGTCGACGACCTTGAAATCGCAGGTAACGAGGCAGCTTGCCGTCTGCGTGCCGCACTTGGCCGTGATGACGGCGCTGCCCGCGTTGACGGCGACGATCTTCCCTTGCTGGTTGACGGTCGCGATGGACTCGTTGTCTGAGGAGAAGACGACCTCTTCGGTGCAGTCCGCCGGCTCGCGCGTGTAGGTGATGCCGTAGAACTGTTCGGCCTCTTCAAAGGTGACCGTATTGGTCGAGAGCGTGAGCGCCGTGCAGGCCACGGTGGCCGCGGGCTGCTCCCCCTGCGTCTCCTCCTGCTTGGGCGGCGTGTAGTCCTCCTCGTTCATATACTGCTCTTTGGAGGGCTGCTGCGGCTCGGTCGGCTGCGGCTCAGCCTGGATCGTCTGCTGCGTATCATCGGTCTTGTCCTTCGGCGCGAACCACTTGAGATTGTAGATCGCGAACGCCGCCCCGGCGGCGACTGCCGCGCCGAGAATGATGCAGATGGCCTTCATCATGCCCTTGGGAATGACGTAGGGATTTTCCGTCTGCTCCGCCGGCTTTGCGGCGGGCTTGGCGCGGTTTTTGGCGAGACGCTTGCCGCCCTTTTCGCGGCGGCGCGGCGCGGCGGTCTCACCGTCAGACTTCAGGACGATGGGCTCGGCCACAGCCGGCTCAGCCGCCTTGCCGCAGAGCGGGCACTGGCGGAGCGAGGCATCGAAGCTCGTGCCGCAGTATTCACAGGTTTTCAGTTCCATGGGGGTACCTCCGTTCGGGTGGTGGAAAAACGCCGAAATCGACGCCTGATTGCAATTTTTTGACAGGATGTGCAACATTTTTGCTGCTTTTGACGTATTATAACACAGGGCGCGCCAAAATCCAAGCCCGCGACACAATATATTGTGTTGCAATTTTCCTAAAAATCGCTTAAAATATAAAAGTGTATGAACAGAAGGAGGCGAAGTGTTTGGCTGAGCTGAAGCTCGTTTCGCCGCTGCTTTCCAATATGGAGGTCGTGTCGTGCATCAGTGCGCGCGGCGCGGTATCGGTCTATCTTGTGAAAAGCACAAAAACGGCGCAAACCTATATCTTAAAACACATTTCCGTCCCAGAGTCGCAGAAGCAGGTGGACGCGCTGCTGTTCACCGGCGCGGCCAGCTCGACGGAGGATGCGCAGAAATACTACGAACAGGTCGTCACGGACTATCGCGAAGAGCTGGAGACGCTGGAGCAGCTGGCGGCCAGCCCGAATCTGGACTGCTTCCGCAGCTATCAGATCGAACCGAAGGAGGATGGCGTCGGCTTTGACATCTATCTTCTGGCTGAACACCGGACGACGCTGAACGAGTATCTGGCGGACAACGCCATCACGCACCTGTGCGCGGTGAACCTTGCGATGGATCTTTGCAGCGCGCTGGTCGATCTGCGGGCGGCGGGTCTCGTCCACCGGGACGTGAAGCCCGGAAACATCTACTTAAACAGCCAGGGCCATTTCGTGCTCGGCGATCTCGGCATTGCGAAGATCGAAGAGCTGAAATACTGCTCGATGCCGGAGAACATGCTCTCGTCGTATTCCGCGCCGGAGCTGTTCAGCCTCGTCGGGTCGATCGAGCCGACGACGGACATCTACTCCGTGGGCCTGATCCTCTACCGCATCTATAACGGTAACCACGCGCCGTTCGAGGACGAGCGCACGTCGGCCAAGGCGGCGGACAAGCTCCGCATTACGGGCAAGGATCTGCCCGCGCCGATGTACGCCGACTATGAGATGGCGGAGATCATCCACAAGGCGTGTGCATTCAAGCCGGAAGACCGCTATCAGGACCCGAACGAGATGAAGCAGGCCCTGGTCGAGTACATGAAGCGCAACCAGTCGGACGACACGCTGATCGTCCCGCCGATCTCCGGCGAGATCGAGCCGGTCGACCCGAACGCCGAGGACGAGGTCGAGCCGGTGCAGTTTGCGGACAGCGAGACGATGGCCGAGGACTTCAAGGAGAATTTCTCGCCGGACACGCAGATGCTCAACGACATGATCGAGA
>CAJMLC010000094.1 GCA_905214155.1 uncultured bacterium
AAAACTTCGGGCGGCGCAGCAAACGCGTCCGTACGGCAAAAAACCGCGGAGCAGGGATCTCCTGCTCCGCGGGCTGCGAGCGGCTTCAGGCGGTAAACGTATAGCGCACCATTATGCCCTTGCCGTCGCCGGTGGTGATGACCGTGTCACCGGCAGCGTTTTTCCCGCTGTCCAGGATCGGCCAGCGGCCCTGTGCGCGCACATAGGCCTCCGGGCTCTCGGCCTCGACCTCCTTGAATTCCTTCTGGCTGTGCGCTTCGCCGCCGCACGGGTTGATCGTCTCGATCAGGACTTCATATTCGTTCATGCCATTGCTCCTTTCTGTTTTCTATAGTCTACCACAATTAGAAGAAGCAATGCAAATGGGCAAAACGCCAAAAAATCCCCGCCAGGCGGCCTGGCGGGGAGATTTGTTATTTTTTCGCGAGGAAGCGGCGGAACAGCTCCCACAAAATGACCAGCACCTGCGCCGCCGCGCAGACGAGGAAGATCAGCTCCAGATTCGGCACGGGCAGCGACAGATAGAGCGACAGGCCCAGCGACCAGACGAGCAGCGACGTGGAGATCCCCTGCCAGAGCAGGCCCCACCAGAGGCTCGTGAACACGATGGCGAGGATCGACGCGACCGGGATCGCGTAGATGAAGAACAGCCACGCCCGATACGGGATCGCGAACACGACGAACAGGAAGAAGATCAGCGTCGCCACCGCGAACGTCAGCGCGATCGACAGGATCAGGATGAACATGTGGAACCGGGGCCGGTCCTCCTTCGGCGGCTCTTCCTCGCCGATGAGGTTGCTGACCGTGATGCCGTAGAGGTCGGCGATGCGCGTGAGGATATAGATGTCGGGCAGACTCTCTCCGCGCTCCCACTTCGAGATGGATTTGTCGGAATAGTTCAGCTTCGCCGCCAGATCCATCTGCGTGTCCTTGTGCGCCTTGCGGTACGCGGCGATATTTTTGGAAACGGTGCGCCGCAGGGCGGCTTCTTCGACCTGCATGGTGTCCTCCTTGCGCGATGATGCAAAACATGTTGAGAATACAGGAAATTCTACTGCCGGTAGAGTCCTTCTCTCCCACGAGTTTCCCCCATAGGAAGGGGCGGTAGGGTGACAAATGCGCCGCGCCGTGCGATACTTGTGGCAGAAGAGAGACCTGCTTTCATCCGAGCAGACTTTTCAAAAAGTATATCATACTTTTCTCGCCCGCGCAAGCGGGTGAAAACGCATCCGGCGTCTCACACACCGCGCCGGATGCGTTTTTTTGCCTGTCGGAAGACAGGCAAAATTTTATGGCAGCACCGTGCAGCTCGCCTGCCATTGATTCTTTTTTGCGCCCATTGACGCGGCGGCGCGCATCGTGTAAAATCGTGTTAAAGATTTTGTGAGGTGAGCCATTTGAACCGGGAACTGATCGAGCAGCAGCTCTCCGCCCTTCCGCTGGCCCAATACGGCTGGATCGAGACGGCAGAGCTGGAATTTTCAGAGCGCATCCGCCGCGTCTGTGAGCAGGAATGCCCCATGTACAGCCAGACGTGGGCCTGTCCGCCCGCGGTCGGGACAGTGGAGGAGTGCCGTGCGCGGTGCCTTTCCTATCCGCATGCGCTCTACCTGACCACGCTGACCGAGGTTTCCGACATTGCGAACCTCGAAGAGACGCTCGCCACCCGCGCGCCGCACGAGGCCGTCACGCGCGAGGCGCTCGCCATTTTGAAGCCGCACGTCAAGGACGTCATGGCCCTGTCCACCGAGGCCTGCGCCATCTGCGAGCACTGCGCCTATCCGGGCGCGCCCTGCCGCCATCCGGAGCTGATGTTCCCCTGCGTCGAGAGCCACGGCATCATCGTCACGGCCCTCGCGGAAAAAGAGGGCATCGAATTTTACGGCGGCAACCTCGTCACATGGTTCTCACTGCTGCTGTTCCGCGAATAGGACATCCCACGCGGACCCTTCCGGTCTCCGCTCAAATATCCGCATTGTTCCGTCCCGCGGATCGGGGAAGGCAAGGCGGTACGACCAGAGCAGCGGCGCGCTGCCCTTGCCGCCATATTTCCCGTCGCCCGCGAGCGGACAGCCGCGCGAGGCGAACTGGACGCGGATCTGATGCGTTCGCCCGGTGTGCAGATGCACGCGGACGAGCGTCCCTTCCGCGCCGGACGCCAGCGTTTCATAGTCCAGAACGGCCTCTTTCACGCCGTTTCGCTTCCGCTTTACAACGTAAGTCTTATTTTTGACGCGGTCGTGGTATAATAAGTCGCGGAGCGTTCCGGATGCTTCTGCCATCGGCTTTGTCAGCACCGCGAGATAGTCCTTCTCCATGCGCCCCTCCTGGATCGCGCGGGAGAGCGCCGCCGCAGCCTGCTTCGTCCGGGCATAAACCATCACGCCGCCGACCGCCTGGTCGAGCCTGTGGACCGGATAGATCTCGCCGCCGACTTCCGCGGCCAGCCGCACGGGCATGGCGTCCAGCCCTTCGCCCTGCGACGGGATGCCGGCCGGCTTGATGCACACGACATACGCCGCGTTCTGTTCCAGAATTTCCATTTGCCTCACCTCGTTTGTTCCATCATACCCGCAAGGCCGGGAAAAAGCAACCGCCGCGCGGCTTGATTTTCCCTATGTGCTCCGATATAATATAGGAAACAAATTACCAGAAAGAAATTGGAGAACTTCGCATGACAACCAAAGACTATCAGCAGAAAGGAATGTTTTCAATTTTCCTTTCTTTTTTTAAGCCGCATCGAGGCCTGTTCTTCCTCGACATGGTCTGTGCGCTATTTGTTGCGCTGGTCGACCTGGCCTATCCGGTCATCTCCCGCAAGGCGATCAACACGCTCCTGCCCAATCTGCAATACAAGACATTCTTCGTCGTCATGGGCATCGTCGTGCTGGCCTACGTCATCCGCTCTCTGCTCTATTATGTCATCACCTACTGGGGCCATACGTTCGGCATCCGCGTCGAGGCCGACATCCGCGAGGCGCTCTTTGGCCACATGCAGACGCTTGGCTTCGACTTTTACGACCGCAACCGCACCGGCCATCTGATGAGCCGCCTGACCACCGACCTCTTTGAGATCACTGAGCTGGCGCACCACGGCCCCGAGGACCTGTTCATCGCCATCGTCACGATCACCGGCGCGCTCATCGTCATGTTCACAATCGAATGGCGGCTCGCGCTCGTCGTCTGCGTGCTCATCCCGGTCGCCGTATTCGTCATCATGTCGCGCCGCCGCGCGATGGGCCGCGCCTCGCGTCTCGTCAAGCAGAAGGTCGGCGTCATCAATGCCGACATCGAATCCTGCCTCTCCGGCATGCGCACAGCCAAGGCGTTCGCCAACGAATCGGTCGAAGCGGAGAAGTTCCGCCGCTCGAACGAGATGTACAAGGGCTCCAAGAAGTATTTCTATCAGGAGATGGGCATTTTCAACTCCAGCATGGAGTTTTTCCTCAGCATCCTCTCCGTCGCGGTCGTGACGGTGGGCGGTGCGCTCATCATGCAAGGACGCATGGACGTGGTCGACCTGCTGACGTTCACGCTCTATATCACCACGTTCGTCAACCCGATCCGCAAGCTGGCGAACTTCGCCGAGATGTTCGCCAACGGCACCGCCGGCCTCGAGCGCTTCGTCGAGATCATGCGCACCGAGCCTGCGCTCGACGATGCACCGGACGCAGCGGAACTGGCGAAAGTCGACGGCACGATCGACGTCGACCATGTCAGCTTCGCCTACGAAGGCGAGCTGGACGTCCTGCACGACGTCTCGCTGCACGTCGATCCCGGCGAGACCATCGCGGTCGTCGGCCCGTCCGGCGGCGGCAAGTCCACGCTCTGCCAGCTCATTCCGCGCTTCTACGACGTGACCGACGGGGCCATCCGCGTCGACGGGCAGGACGTCCGCGCCGTCACGCAGCAGAGCCTCCGCCGCGCCATCGGCGTTGTCCAGCAGGACGTCTTCCTCTTCGCCGATTCCATCCTCGAGAACATCCGCTACGGCCGCCCGGACGCGACGATGGACGAGATCGTCGCCGCAGCGAAGCGCGCCGAAATTTACGACGACATCATGGCGATGCCCGACGGCTTTGACACCTACGTCGGCGAGCGCGGTACGCTCCTGTCCGGCGGGCAGAAGCAGCGCATCTCCATTGCCCGCGTCTTCCTGAAGGATCCGTCCATTCTGATCCTCGACGAGGCGACCTCCGCGCTCGACTCCATGACCGAGGCAAAAATTCAGCACGCCTTTGACGAACTAGCCCGCGACCGCACCACGCTCATCATCGCCCACCGCCTGTCCACCATCCGCGCCGCCAGCCGCATCGTCGTCATCGTCGACGGGAAGATCGCCGAGCAGGGCACCCACGAAGAGCTCACAGCCCTGAACGGCACCTATGCCGCCCTCTGCCGCACGCAGAATCTTCTGCAATGATTTTCTCCCGCCGCAGCAGTTGTAGGGGCGGGCATTGCCCGCCCGCCCAATCCGCAGCAAAAATACCGCCCCATGGCCGGATGGTCATGGGGCGGTGTTTATTCTTGATTCAGAAGCTGCCGCTGCGGCCGGAGCCGCCGCCGCCCGAGCAGGCAGAGCTGCCGCCTCCGCCGCTGTCAGACGATTCGTGTTCGATCTTCGTGCGCGTCTCGGTGGTGTGCGTATACTGGTCGCGGCTGGCCGTCAGGTTCAGGCTGCCCGTGACGTAGGCATCGGCGTGCGTGCCCTTGCGGACGGACTTCATCTTGCCCCGCAGGATCAGGCAGACGATCAACGCGATCACCGCAGAAATGCCCAGGCAGACAAGGATCGTCGTCCCGATGCCGCTGCCGTCGGAGCCGCCCGCCGAAGAATCGTCCCTGCGAACGGGGTCGCCCGCCTCGGCTCTGGCCAGATATTCGTCGCAGACCTCGAGATAATCCTCGAAGCCGTCGTACCAGTCGTCGTCCCGGAAATCGTCGAGGAATTCCTCCTCCATCAATTCCTGCCCGTAGGCGTCAAAGGCATATTCCGCCTTCGGCCCATAGAAGAACGTGGCATACTTCCGGTTCGACATGCTCAGCATCAGGATCACGCCGTCCCGGTCTTCGCCCAGGCCCAGCGTGTTTTGGTGGTAAAGCTCATACGCCGTCTCGTAGGGGTCGTCATAGTATTCCGAATAGTCCTCGAGGATCAGCAGATAGATCCCGACGCCATACTGCGCGGAGATCTCCTCCGCCCGCGCCTCGAGCGTCAGATCCTCGTCGCTCGTCAGAAGGCCGACGGTGTCCGTGATGTTCCAGAGCTGCGGTTCCGTCGCCGGAGCTTCTGCAAAGGCCGTGCAGCACAGCCCCAGCAGGAGCAGCGCGACCAGCAGGATACAGACAATTCTTCGTTTCATCCCGTACACCTCCTCACGCCAGCAGGAAAAACGCCGTGAGCGCCGCCGTCAGCACACCGGTGATGATGCCGAACGTCGCCCAGAACTTTCCCCAGCTCGTCGGCAGATCGCCGACCAGCTTTCCGGTCTGTCCGTTCATCGCGAACAGATAGTCCTTCTCCTTCCACTTCGTCGTCAGCATCCAGACCGGCAGCAGCGCATAGTGCACCTTGCCGCGCTTCAGCTTCACGTCCTGATCCTCCACGAAGCAGCCGTCGTAGCCGACGACCGTGTCACGCATCGCATCGACCAGCGTCCCCGTGCAGCGACTATCCGCCCGCTCCTGGCTGTCTTCGACGCTGACGTCGTATTTGTCCGCGAGGAAACCCGGCAGATACGCCGTGGAGAACGGCTTCAGCTCTTTGTAATCAAACGGCTCGATCGAGTCCATGTGGTCGTCCGGCATCTTGCTCGACGCATCGACCGGGACCTTCTCAAAGGCGAGCGAGCCCTCGCGGTAGACGTCGAAATGCTCCGTCCGCGTGACCTCATAGTCGCCCTCGCGGTGTGTATGCGAACGGGAGGCTTTGTAGTTGGCCCAGCCCTCGGCCTCGCCGTCGAACATCCAGAACGGGACGTAGACGCCCTTAATCTCCTGCACGTGGTTCTCGGCCGAGAACGCCTTCGGCAGGAAGGGCTTTCCCTTGTAGTGCGCCTTCAGCGCCTTGACGGCGTCCTCCTTCGCGAGCTTGAACGGCAGGACATATTCCGGCTTCAGCGCCCCGGAGAACTTTCCGGGCACGACCGTCGGGTTCCCGCAGTACGGGCAGCTGGTCGCCGCCGTCGTCTCGTCGCAGATCAGCTCCGCCCCGCACGACGGGCAGGAATAGGCCCGCATCGCGTCCGCGTCGTCGCCCCAGTCGTCGCTCATGTCCGACGTGTCCCAGCCGCCCTCCGCGGCCTCCTGTTTCTTTGCCGCCTGCTTCTGCTCTTCCTTTTGCTGCGTCTCGGCCGCCTTCGCCTCTTTTTCCGCGTAGAGCGCCTCGATCTCGGCCACGTCGTAGGTCGAGCCGCAGTAGTCACATTCCAGCTTCCCCGACGCGCCGACAAAATGCAGTGGGCCGGTACACGCCGGACACTGGTAATTGGTCACCTGTGTAGGCATGATGCTTTCTCTCTCATTTCCCTTGCCGTGCGGCCGATCAGGCGAACGGCTTGCCGCACTCGGGGCAGAACTTCGGGTGCTGGCCCTCCGGGGCCTCCCAGCCGCAGCCGGCACACTTCGCCGGGCCCGCGGGGCGCGGCTTGCCGCACTCGGCGCAGAACTTGCCGTGGTTCACCGCGCCGCAGCTGCACGTCCAGCTGTCGTCCGCCGGCTTCGGGCTGCCGCATTCGGCGCAGAATTTGCCCGTGTTGCCGGTCTTGCCGCACTTGCACGTCCAGCCGTTCGTGGGCGCTGCCGGTGCAGCGGGAGCCGGGGCTGGCTGTGCGGCCTGCTGCTGCGCGCCCATCTGATAGAGATTCTGCGCGTTCATGCCGCCCATCTGTCCCGCCATGTTCATGCCCATGAATGCCATCGCAGGGCCTGCACCCTGATTGGACGCGGCCGACTGCATGGCGGCCGCCTGTGCGCCGACCAGATGTGCCGCCGCCCGCGTCGGGTCCATGAACGCCGCGTTGCGCTGCATCTCCTTGAGCATCTGCTCGTCTTCCTCGCTCGCCTTGACGCTGGATACGCCGAACGAGACGATTTCCAGACCACGCAGATTACGCCACTTGCCAGACAGCACTTCATTCAGCGCGTCGGCCAGCTCCATCGTGTGACCGGGGAGCGCGGAATAGCGGATGCCCATGTCGGAAATCTTCGCAAACGCGGGCTGAAGCGCGGTAAGCAACTCGGTCTTGAGCTGGCCGTCGAGGCGGTCGCGCGTGTAATCCTCCGACACGTTGCCGCAGACGTTCGTATAGAACAGGATCGGGTCGCAGATGCGGTAGCTGTATTCGCCGAAGCAGCGGATCGCGATGTCGATGTCGATGCCCGCTCTCTGGTCAACGACGCGGAACGGCACCGGGGAGGGCGTGCCATACTTGTTGCCGATGAGCTCTTTGGTATTAAAATAGTACACGCGCTGATCCTTGGGCGGTTCGCCGCCGAAGGTAAAGCGCTTGCCAATGTTCTTGAACGTGTCGAGGATGCTCGTGCCAAGCTGGCCGGAGAAAATAGACGGCTCGGTCGAGGAATCGTAGACGAACTCGCCCGGCTCCGCGCAAAGCTCCGTGACCTTGCCCTGATCGACGATGATCATGCACTGGCCGTCAGCCACCG
>CAJMLC010000095.1 GCA_905214155.1 uncultured bacterium
TTTAAGTTCAGAAAACTGGACGGCAGCGGGGCGAAAAGGCTTTTTCGACACGCTGCGCGGCCCTCCCATCCGGGAGGGCCGCATTTGATTTTATGGTTCGAGCGCAGCGAGCAGCGCGGTCATATCGGTCGTCTCCGTCATGCCGAAGCGCGGCATTGCGCAGAGGCTCTGCGGCAGACCCTTGACCACGGTATTCACCGCGCGGACCGTCGTGAACGTCAGTTCCGCACCCGCATTGCGGAGCGCGTCCTGCGTCAGCGTGACATAGGCCCCTTCGGGGAAGGCCAGCGCGTTGACGGCTTCGCCGGTGATGGATTCGAGCAGATCGCGGCTCTCGGCGAAATCGGTCTCGACCGCCGCCTCATAGTCCGCATCGGCCTCGCCGTCGAACGGCAAAAGCGTCTCGCGCACCTGTGCGTTCCCGTCCTCAAACGGCGGCCACTGGTGCATGTCATAGGTGTGGCTCTGCACGGAAATGAGACCAGAGGCCACCATCTCCCGCGCCTCGTCCACGCCGAAGTGCGGCGTCATTGCGTGGTCGGTGTCCTTGTAGGTGTCCTTGCCGACGGAGACGCCGATGGCGAAGATCGTTGCCTGCATGCCGTATTCCCGCAAAATGGGATAGGCATACTCGTAATTGCTGAAATACCCGTCGTCGAAGGTCAGAACGATCGGCTTTTCGGGCAATTCCGTCCCAAAATGGACGTAATCGTAGAGCTGCCGGAGCGAGACGGTTTCGAAGCCCGCCTCATGCAGCGCCTCGATCTGCGCGCGGAACGTGTCCACGGAGATCGTCATGTCGCCGCTGGCTTCCTCCGCGAGATTGTGCCACATCAGGACCGGCACGTCGCGGCTGACGGCCTCGTCCGGCAGGGCCGTGGCCTGCAAAACCTCGGAGAAGTAGGAGCTTGGCGTGTCCGCTGTAACGTAAGTGCCGAAATCGTCCGGAATGTAGACGGAAGCATCGCCCGCGATGCGCGCGGCGATCATGCTGCCGACGGCGTTGCGGAAGTGGGTCGCGTCGTAGAAATAGCGTGGCTCACAGCTCACGCTGCTGCACGAAAAGTCCCAGAAATCGGTGACTTTCGCGAGAGACGCATAGAAATTCGCCACATCCTCAGCCTGGAAGTTCTGGAAATAGTCGATGTAGACCGGCGCGGCCACGACGACCAGCTCGACGCCCGCTGCTTCGCAGCGCTCCTTGATCGCGGCGACGGAGCGCATGCAGTTCTCAGTCTGGCCGAGGACAAAGTCGCCGGTCTTCGGATAGTCGGCAAAGACCGGATAGGCTTCGAGATAGGTGTCCATACTGCCGATCGGCTCGACGTCGCGCACACGCTTGTCATATTCGCCTGTGACCTCGTTGAACACGTCGAAGCTCTGCGGAAGCAGGCAGTCATTGCGCAGATTTTTCAGCTTGGCAAAGCCGTAACGCGGGTCGCAGAACAGATAGCGCGTGTAAAAGGACAGTGCGGACGTGTCCGGGTCGGTCAGGTAATGGAGGTTGCGCGTCAGGCGGTCCGTCTCGTCGTCATAGGTGAAGCCGTTGTCGAGATAGACATTCAGGACAAGATGCTTGACTTCGTAGTGTTCGATCAGGTAATCGGCGATCTTTTCACAGTCGCGCATGTCCGCGCCATACATGATTAAATTATAGAAATTTGCGTCGTAAAGTTCGTTGAAGTCTGAGACTTGCAGCGAACTGGTCGAAGAACAGCCCAGAATGTAGGAATCATATTCGTCGTGGTGCTGTTCGAGATAGCTGATCTTCGCGACGCGCGGGTTGTTCGTCTCGTCATAGGAAAACCAGTTCAAAAACTTGTCACCGAAGGCGGCGAACGGATCGGTGACGTAGTTGAACGCCGCGAGGCCCAGCGCCAGCACCAGCGCGAGCAGCAGGAAGGTCAGCACCCATTTTTTCGCGTTCATAGGCCCTCCTCAGAATTGCCCGTAGATGAATTCAGACGAGATATAACCGCTGCGGAAAATGCCGAAAAACACCAGGATCAGCAGAGAAGCCAGCAAAATCAGCACCTGAACGGACACTTTTCTCGCGTTGAGCCAGCCGCGGACGTCCGTGCCGCGCTCTTCGAAAAACTCCACCGCGTGGACGCTCAGAATCCCCGCCGCGACGATCAGCAGATCGCCCGCCGTCAGGCCGAGCGTCAGGATCTTATGCGGCAATTCCACAAAATTCGGGTGCAATACCGTGGTTTTCAGCAGAGAAAATACAACTGTCAGGCGCGGCGCGCGCGTAAAGTAGCGGCCAATGAAGACGAGCAGCGCCGTGCGCACGGTCATAAAGATGCGCCAGCCCGTGGACTTGTCGTTGATGTGCAGCGCGGACTTCCACGCGAGAAAGCGCCGCTCCATCAGCAGCGAAGCCGTGATGAGCGTGCCGTTCCAGAGGCCGAAGGCGATGTAGCGGAAGTTTGCGCCGTGCCAGATGCCGATGATGAGATAGACGATGAAGGTCGCGGCGGAGGTCGCAAAGATCTTGCCGGGCGTGCCCTTCAGGTGTTTTCTGGCCCATTTCCCGAGCTTGCCAAACGGTTTCGACAGGGAAAGCGGGTAGAACACATAGTCGCGCATCCAGCTGCCCAGCGTGATGTGCCAGCGCCGCCAGTAGTCGGTCAGGGATATGGCGAACAGCGGACGGCGGAAATTCTGCACCATGTCGATGCCGAACAGGCGCGCCACGCCGCGCGTGATGTCGATGCCGCCGGAAAAGTCGCAATAGAGCTGGATGCAGTAGAAGAAAATGCCCGTCGCGATCACAGCGCCGCCGTAGGGGCAGCTCTCGGAGATCACGTTGTTGACCAGAACTGCGGCGCGGTCTGCAATGACGAGCTTTTTGAAATAGCCCCAGAGCGCGAGCTGGAGGCCCGCCTGAAGGTCCGCCCAGCAAAGATCGCGCTCTGCCGTCAGCTGCGGGGCGAGCTGCCCGTAGCGGCTGATCGGTCCCTGCACCATCTGCGGGAAAAACGAGACGAAAAGTGCATATTTCAGCACGTTTTTCTCACATTCCTGCTTGCCGCGGTAGACGTCGATGACATAGCTCATCGACTGGAAAATGAAAAACGACAGCCCGAGCGGCACGAGGAAATCCCAGCGCGGGATGTGCGAACCCAGCGCCGAGGGCAGCAGCTCCAGCGTGAAATTCCAATATTTCATCGCGAAAAGCAGGCCGAAGCAGCAGACCGCGCAGAGCGCGGAGATGCGCTTCTTGCGGCACTGGATGGCCACTTTCCCGGCCTTATCGGCGGGCGTTTTTGCGTTCTGCCGCCCGAGCAGCAGCCCGGCCGTCCACGTGATGAGAATGATCAGCACCAGCCAGACGATGCTCTTCACGCCGCCCGCCAGATAAAACGCCAGACTGGCCAGCAGGAGCACGCACCACTGCGCGCGCTTCGGCAGCGCGTAATAGAGCAGGACGGAAAGCGCCGTCAGCCCGACGAACGCGGCGGATGTAAATGCCATCAGCCCTGTGCGCGCTCGATGAGCTGGCAGATGGCGTCGACGGAGTTGAAGTTCTCCGGCGTCAGGTCATCCACGCCGAGCTGGACGTCAAACGTATCCATCAGATCGGTCACGACGGCGACGATGTCGAGCGAGTCGATCAGGCCGTCATCGATCAGGGCAGTCTCCTGTTCGAAGTCCACGCCGGGGCAGATTTCAGTCAAAATCTCGATGATCTGTTCTCTCATTGTTCGGTTCCTCCATATTGCAGCACGACGGAATTCCATCCGTCGGGCCGGTAATCATGTGTTTCATAGAAGTGTTCGGCGGCGATGTTGCCGGTTGTGGCCCAGACGAGGCTTTTCTGCCCGCCGGTGGCGGCCAGGTAGGCGTCAAAGAGCGTGTTCGCGATGCCCTGCCGGCGGCAGTCCGCGCGGACGGCGAGATGCCGGAGTTCGGATGCGGCACGGCCCGGCGCGAAGTGCAGCAGGCCGCAGATCCCGTGCCCGTCCTCGGCGCATAAGATCTGTCCCGCCTCCAGCGCGGCACGCAGCGCGGCCTCTGTAGGGAGACATCCGGTCCAGCGGGAAAACTGACTGCGCAGGAACGCGTCGACCGCGTCAAATTGATCTTCCCGCGCGGCAAGCGCCGCCGCTTCCTGCGGAATTGGCGCTCCGCTGCGGGTCCTGCGGGTGCGCCGAAGCACCTCTTCGAAGCCGATCGCGCGGAAATAGGCCGCCGCGGTGAGCATCGCGTCGGCGTCCTTGGGCCGGTAGGCCAGCTCCGTGACGACAGGCTTGTCCAGCTCCGGCAGCGCGGGCTGTGCGCCCTGCTGCAGGAAAAAGTTCAGGATATAATGCGTCCCCCGGTCGCGGAAGACGAGCAGCTCGCCGTCCGCTTCGTAGACGTAGAGCCCCGTTCTGGCCTCGCGGTCACAGTCGGCAGCGGTGAGGAAGCTGTTGGTGACGACGCCGCGGCGGAGCTGCGCGCCAAGCAGTCCGGCGGCCTGTGCAAACGCCTCAATTTTCTGCATGCAGGTATCGCTCCTTCAGCTGCACCCGGTCGATCTTACCGTTGGCGTTGTAGGGCAGCGCGTCGAGCTTTTCATAGATGTTCGGGAGCATGTATTTCGGCACGAGCTTCCGCATCGCCTTCGCCAGCTCTGCGCTGTCGGGCGAACCGGCGTAGATGCAGAGGATGCGGTCGCGTGTCTGGTCAAAGAGGCAGGCGGCAGCCTGCATCCCGGGGACGCTGTGCAGCGCGACTTCAATTTCGCCCAGCTCGATGCGGTATCCCATGTGCTTGATCTGCCCGTCGCGCCGGGAGAGGAAATAGAGCAGGCCGTCCTCGCGCTGGACGGCGAGGTCGCCGGTCTTATAGAGAATATCGCGGAAATAGGGATTGCAGGGATTCTGGATGAAGACGGCGTCAGACTTTTCCGGGTCGCCGAAGTAGCCGCTGGCGACGCCGGTGCCGCGGACGCAGATCTCGCCCGGCTGGCCCGGCTCAACGGGTTGGCCGTCCTCACCGAGCAGCAGGATCTGCATGTTGCGGCAGGCCGTGCCGATGGGGATGGCTTCGTCATCGCGATAGTCGCGCGTGAGGTGCATGGCGGTACAGTCGACGGTCGTCTCCGTCGGGCCGTACATATTGACGACCGAGAGGCCGGGGACGGCGGCCTTCCAGGCGTTGACGTAGCGGGCCTGCAGCGCTTCGCCGCCGAGAGCGGCTTTTTTTAATGTGGTGGGCGCGTATTTTTCGAGCGCGCCGGAGCTGGCGACGAGATGGAACGCTGAGGTCGCCCAGTTGATGGCGGTGACGCCCGCTTTCTCCATCTCCTGCAGCAGGAGCATGGGGAAAGTAAAGAATTTTTTATCGAAGATGCGGCACGTTGCGCCGAGGCGGAGCGTCTGGTAGACGTCCTTGCAGGAGAGGTCAAAGTAGAACGGCGCCTGATTGCCGAAGACGTCGTCCTCGGTGTAGCCGCAGAATTCGCTCATCCAGTCGGCAAAGTCGATCATCGCGCGGTGCGGAATGACGATACCCTTCGGTGTACCGGTGGAGCCGGAGGTGAAGAGCAGGTAGAGCGGATCAAGGTCGATGACCTGTTCGCGAAGGGCGGCGAGGAGTGCCTCGTCTGGTTCCGTAGAGAATCCGTCCTCCATGAAAACGAGCGGCGCGCAGTCGGCGACCAGCTCGGCCGCGGCGCGGTTGGCCTCAGCAAAGATGATGGCGGCGGGGCGCACCTGCTCGAAGATCTTGCGCATACGCGCCTCCGGCATGTGGTCGTCGATGGGGACGTAACAGCCGCCGGCGTAGAGCGCGCCCTGCATGGCCGCGATGCTCTCCGCGGTGCGGCCGATGAGCACCGCGACGGGGCGGCGCAGACAGGGGACCGTTTTGGCCAGGTGTGTGCCGAGCCCCTTCGCGCCGGCGAGCAGCTGCGCATAGGTAAAGCTCCGTGCGCCGTCGGTGAAAGCGGTCTTTTCCGGGCAGCGCCGCGCGGAGGCCTCGAGATATTCCAGCACGTTTTTCTGCATAAGGGCACACTCCTCAAAATGATGTTTTATTGTAGCACACACGGCGGAAAATGTAAAGCGAGGGGGATCGCGCCCCCATTCTTTTCTTGCTCTTCTTTGAGAAAGAAAAGAACCGCCGCGGCGTCTGCCTTCCCCTCCGGGGAGGGTGCCGAGCGGAGCGAGGCGGATGAGGGCCGGGGAGCAGTATTGATGTATTGTGCAGTTGGGTGAGTACTCCATACCCTCATCCGTCTGCTCCGCTGCGCGTCGCAGCCACCTTCCCCCAAGGGAAGGCTTTTCCTGCTGCGGCAGGGAAGCTCCCCCAGTCTGCGCGGCGCGCAGACAGCCCCCTCTTGGTAGGGTGTATCTGAAAACTCCCAACGCACCCGGACAGCGGGCCTTTTCACGCCGCGCCGCGTCATTTTTTCTTGAAATACGTCAGTATTCCTGCGAAAAAATGTCTTGCGCAGCGCGAAAATTCCTCGCTGCCGGTCACATTGGGAGTTTTCAGATACACCCTAGAGGGGGCCTTTGCGGGCGACCAATGGTCGCCCCTACGTTCACCGTCGGAAGCTCGATCGAATTCGTAGGGGCGGGCATTGCCCGCCCGAAGGTCCGATGCCCTCATTGACCCCTACAAGGACTCCTGGAAGATCCACGGGATTGCCACGCCAGTGACATCGGTCACTGGCTCGCAATGACAGCTCTACTTTGGGGTAAGGGCTTTTTTAGTTCTCAACCGTTGCGGCGGGCAGAAAAGTGTGGTATAATTATAAAATTCAGAACAAAGGAGGGTGCGGCGGTGCATTTACAGGAATCGGGCGAGATGTATCTGGAATCCATCCATGTGCTGCTGCACCAGCGGGGGCAGGTCCGCGCGGTGGACGTGAGCGAATACATGGGCTATTCCAAGCCCTCGGTCAGCCGCGCGATCGGGCTGCTCCGCGAGGGCGGCTATCTGACCGTCGAAGACGGCGGCTGGCTCCATCTGACAGAGCGCGGCTTCGCCGCGGCGGAGAAGATTTACGAGCGGCACCGCGTCCTGACGCTCTGGCTGACGCGCATCGGCGTGAGCCGGGAATGCGCGGCAGAGGATGCTTGCCGGATTGAGCATGTGATCAGCGATGAGAGCTTTTTGGCGCTCAAGCGCAGCCTGGGGCTGCCGGACGAGGACGTCCTCTGGGCAGAATTATGAACAGTGGAAAGGACACGGAATGAAGGACTGGCTTTGCAGAACGTTTACGCCGTGGCGCGCGGCGGCGCTGTTTGAAGATGGGGATGCGTGGTTCGCGTATCTGGTACGTTATGACAAGGTGTGCAACGGCATCCGCGTGGCGCTGTTCGCCGTGGCGGCGCTGATGCTGATCGCGGGATACGCGATGACAGATTCGGTGGCCTATGCGCATCCGTGGTACACGATCGCGCTGGCGGCGCTAGTCCCGGCGCTGCTGATCAGTCTGCTGATCGCGCAGAACGAAAAGCAGCTCCCCAAGGAATTGCAGCAGAAATAAAAGACGCCCTCCGGGGCGTCTCAGCGTGTCGAAAAAGTCTTTTCGCCCCGCTGCTGTCCAGTTTCCTGAACTTGAAAAAGTTCAGAAAACTGCTTGATTGAACGCGAAGGGGACTCTTTGTCCCCTTCA
>CAJMLC010000096.1 GCA_905214155.1 uncultured bacterium
ACCAGATCCTCCGCGTCAACATGGCGAACATCCGCCGCAAGATCGAAAAAAATCCGGCCCAGCCGGAGTACATCTTCACCGAGACCGGCATCGGCTATCGCATGACCGAGGGCGATTGATTCGCCGTACATCTTTGAATGTAGGGGCGGACGACCCTGTCCGCCCGATTTGCGCCCCCATTCTTTTCTTTCTCTTTTATAGAGAAAGAAAAGAACCGCCGCGCCCGGTGAAGAAAAGGAAAGAGAAGCCCCGAAACCGGAAGTGCATACCGTGCCGCCATCATGTAACAGCTCACGTACCCGGTCTTGTTTGCCCGCCCCAAATCACCCCAAACTGTGACCCAGCGCAGCGGTCACAGTTTGGAAAGGAAGAAGGAGCCAGCGGATATGGAGCTTTCGCCGCCTCGGCGGAAGCGGAATGCATCTGGCTTCTTCTGACGCCGCGCCGCACGCTATCTTGATGATGGCGGGCAGACGGCTGCCTACGAATACAGAACCCCCCGCGGCCTGTTCGGGCCGCGGGGGCATTTGCTTATTTTGCGAACCGCGCATTGATCGCCTGCCCGCACACATGGAGCACCTCATCTGCGCCGACCTCGCCGATCGGCCGCAGGGGCTGCGGCGCGCCGTCGTGCGGGGCGATCTCCCGCTCGAACCATGTGACATCGTGCCATTCGCCGTTCTTCCATCCCGCGTCGCGGAACCGCGCCGCCACGTGGAAGCCCATCGCCTGGTGCAGCGCTTCGCTCGGCGGATTCGGGCTGGTGACGACGCCGTAGACGGTCTTCACGCCCTGCCGACGCAGCAGCTCCATCAGCGCTTCGTAGAGCAGCCGGCCGAGCCCGTGCCCGACGTAGGCCTTTGCGATGTAGATCGAAAGCTCCGCGTTCCAGCCGTAGGCCGCGCGCTCCTGCGCGCGGTGCGCGTAGGCGTAGGCCGCCGGGACGTCGCCGTCGAAGAGCGCCAGATAGGGATACTCCGCCGAGATGTCCGCGATGCGCGCGGCAAATTCGGCCTCGCTCGGGAGCGCGTATTCAAAGGTGATCGAGGTGTTGATGCACTCGTCGTAGATGCGGAGCAGCGCTCCTGCGTCGGACGGAACGGCAAAACGAAGCTGCATAACGGTTCTTCTTTCTATCGCGGCACGATCATTTCGATCGCGCGGTTGTGATTCTGGATCGTGACGTCTGTCACGCTCCCGCCGAACTCGCCGTCCAGCGTCCATGCGACAGGATCGTCAAATTCAAAGCGGATGGCGCTGGTCTGCGCGGTGATGAAATAGTTCTCGTCGGAGAAGTCCATCCGCAGCAGCTTCGCCGCCACGGCGCTGAAATCCGCGAGATTTTTGATGTCGCGGATCAGCACGACCTCGTAGAGCCCGTCGTTCATGCTGATCCCGAACTCGCCGACGGCCCGCGTCGCCTTGAAGCCGCCGACCGACGTCGTGCTGCACACGAGGCCGTCGATGATGTTGTCCTCCACGGTTTTTCCGTCCCAGCTGACGCGGGCGTGGACTGGATGGACCTCGCCCAGCGCCTGTACGCCGTTGAAGAAATACGCCATCCGGCCCCAGATGCGCTTATCGACCTGCGGCGTCTGATACGGCACATTCGTAAACAGGCCGAATGCCGCGACATAGTCGAACCAGCGGCTCTCGCCGAACGCACCGATGTCGATGGCAAACGGCTTGCCGTGGACGATGTCCTGCGCGGCGACGACCGGGTCGCGCGAGAGGCCGAGCGACGAGGCCACATCGTTGACCGTCCCGCCCGGGATATAGCCGAGCGGGGGCCGGTGCTCCAGCTGCATCAGGCCGCTCGTCGCCTCGTTGAGCGTCCCGTCGCCGCCGGTGCAGACGATGAGGTCATAGTCCGCGCCGCGCTCCATGATCTGGCGCGTGAGGTCGCGCGGCCCGGCGGTCGGGTGAACCGTGACCTCATAGCCGCCGGCGGTGAAGATCTGAATGACCTGCATGAGGCTGTTCCGGATCTCGGTGTGCCCGGCGTTCGGGTTGACGAAAAACAGAAGTCGCTTCATCGTGTCTGCTCTCCTTATGTTACTGTGCGGCCTCTTCGCCGTTCAGCGCGCTCAGCGTGTCCACCAGCGCCGCCTGATCGACATAGGAGACGAAGGCATACTTCGCCGTGATCTCGTCCTGGATCTTCACGGCCAGATCGCTCAGATAGTCCTCCTTCGCGGTCTGGAACCAGTAGATCTCATCGCCCGCGCCGACGAAGAACATGATGTGATAGCCGTAGTCGGTCTTTACGATGCCGTAATCGCCGGGCTGACGGCCATCGGCGAAGCACCAGTCGTTGAACGTCTCGACCATCTGGCCGGGATACACGTCCTCATAGAGTCCGCCGTTCGTGTTGCTGCCGGGGTCGGAGGAGTTTTCGTTCGCCATGTTGGCGAAGGATTCCTCGGTCGCGTCGCCCGCGAGCCACTGGTCGAGGATGTCGTTCGCGGTCTGCTCCGCGGCGGCCCACGCCTCGTCCGAGATCGTGCCGTCCTCGGCGGCTTCCGGCTCGATGAGGATGTGGCGGACATTCACCATCGGCTTATCGAGCTTTTCCACGCCGCTTTCTGCGTAAGTCTCTGCATTGTCATCATAATACTGGCTGATCTCGGCGTCGGTCGGCTGCTCCGCGTCGACGAGCGAGTTGAGGTATTCCGTGCCGAGCAGCGCACGGCGCAGGAACTCCTGATAGACCTCCACGGTCACGCTCGGGCCGAAGGAATTCTGCAAATAGGCATCGGCGCTCTCAAATCCGTAGCTTTCGGCGGCAGACTGGAGGTTGTCTTTCACCTCCGCCAGCGTCTGCTCGCTCTCCGCCGAGAGCTGATAGCCGTTCTTCTCGGCCTCCTGTGCGGCGGCTGCGTGATACTGGAACATGCTCAGGCTCGCGTCGAGGAACATCTGCTGCCACGTGTTCTCCTCGTCATACATCTGCTGGTCGAGCGGGAGGCTCGTGTCCATGATGTAGCTGAGGTACATGCCGTAGGTGTTCGCGAACGAGATATACTGCTGCCAATAGTAGATCGGCAGGTCACGGTTCGTCAGCGTCACGTCGCCGCACTCGGCGACCACGCGGTCCATCACCTCGTCGGTCAGCTCGTCTGCCGCCACGGTGTAGCTCACGCCGTTGAGCGGGATCTCGGTGCTCTCGCCGTCGCCGCTGGAGTCCAGCTTGTCGTCGGGCGTGTCCGTGGGTTCTGCCGCGTCGGTGCTGGCATCGGCTACCGTCTCCTCGGTCGTGGCGGTGTCGACGTTTTTGATCTGGCTGTCGCGCACGATCTTCACGACCAACAGCGCGATCACGATCACCAGCACGGCGATCGCGCCGCCGAGCAGCCAGCCGGTCTTCTTCTTTTCAGACTTTCCCGGTTTTTCTGCCGGGGCCTCCTGCGTCGGGGATTCCTTTGCTTCGGGAGCCGCTTCCGCGGCCTCGTCGGTCTGCGGAGCTGCCTCTTCGGCCTGCGCGGCCTCTTCAGCGGGCGCTTCCGTCTCCGGCGCGGCGGTCTCGGGAGCCGCGGTCTCGGCGGACGGGATGTCCTCCCCAGTCTGTGCCTTGCCGCACTCCGGGCAGAACTTTGCGTCCGCTTCCAGCTCCGCGCCGCAATACTTACAGTTCATACTTGTTCCCTCATTTCTGATGATCTTGTGTCTTGGGCAGTGTTGCCCTTATTCAAACAGCCCTTCCGGCTGTGGGATCACGATGGCCTCCCGGTCGACTTCCGCCGGATACCGCTCCGTGAGCAGCAGACTGTCGTTCCAGGCCTGCTCCTCGCGCATCGCCGCAGCGGAGCACGTCCCGCGCGCTGTCCGGCGTCCGGCTTTGCGCCCAGCGGCCAAACGCGAACGCCGCCAGCACCAGACCCAGCAGCACCGCCGCCCGGATGAGCCATCGCCGCGCTTTTTTGCTCTCCGTTGCGCACCACCCCGGCCTTCACATACTGATTCACTGATTTTACCACAACCTGCGCCGATTTTCAATCGCATGGACCAGAATGGCAATTAACAAATTGTAAATCTTTTGGAGACCGCGCCCCGCCGCCCGGCAGGATGCACGCGCAGCGCTTGACTGCTCACAAAAAGTCCGCTAAAATACAAATGTTCGAATACAAATTTGGAATCATGGAGGCGTTGTTATGAACACCAGTCAAGTATATTTCACCGACTTCCGCTGCCATCCCGGCCTGAACCAGCAGCAGAAGCTGCGCAAGCTCCTGCTGAAGGCCGGCATGGACAAGATCGATTTTCAGGATAAATTCGTCGCCATCAAGATGCACTTCGGCGAGCTCGGCAATCTGGCCTTCCTGCGGCCGAACTATGCCAAGACCGTGGCCGACCTCGTCAAGGAGCTCGGCGGCCGTCCCTTCCTGACCGACTGCAACACGCTCTACGTCGGCAGCCGCAAGCATGCGCTCGAGCATATCGATACCGCCTATACCAACGGCTTCTCCCCGTTCTCCACGGGCTGCCACGTCATCATCGCCGACGGTCTGAAGGGCACGGATGAGGTCGAGGTCCCGGTCGAGGGCGCGCGGTACTGTCCCACGGCCAAGATCGGCCGCGCCCTGATGGACGCCGACATCGTCATCTCCCTCACCCACTTCAAGGGCCACGAGTCCACCGGCTTCGGCGGCGCGCTGAAGAACCTCGGCATGGGCGGCGGCTCCTGCGCGGGCAAGATGGAAATGCACTCCGATGAAAAGCCCACCGTTGACCAGAGCCTCTGCGTCGGCTGCGGCGCCTGCCAGAAGATCTGCGCGCACAGCGCCCCGGTCATTGAGAACAAGAAATGCACCATCGACCATAGCCGCTGCGTCGGCTGCGGCCGCTGCGTGGACATCTGTCCCAAGGACGCTATCCAGTCGAGCTACGACGCGAAGTCTGAAATCCTGAATGCCAAGATCGCTGAATACAGCAAGGCCGTCGTCGCGGGCCGCCCGAGCTTCCATATCTCGATCGTCCGCGACATCTCCCCGAACTGCGACTGCCACGCCGAGAACGACGCCCCCATCGTGCCGGATGTCGGCATGTTCGCCTCGTTCGATCCCGTCGCACTCGACGTCGCCTGTGCCGACGCGGTCAACCGTCAGCCCGTCCTGCCCCATTCGCAGCTTGGCGAGACGGCGCACTGCGACCATGATGACCACGACCATTTCCATGCCGTCCATCCGGACACCGACTGGCGCTCCGCCATCGCGCACGGCGTGAAGATCGGCCTCGGTAATGAGCAGTATGAGCTCATCACCGTCAAATAAGACTGGATCGCCCCGCCGCGGCTTTGCCCCGGCGGGGCTTTCCACTGCGGCGGGGTTTCGGGCGGGCCATGCCCGCCCCTACAGATCCTACCGCAGTTCCGTCGGTGAACGTAGGGGCGACCATTGGTCGCCCGCAGGACAGATGGCTGCGGAGATATGCAGACGACCGGCCCGCGCGATGCGCGGGCCGGTCCTTTTTATGGTGTCAGCGCGGTCGCGGCGGCACAAGCCGGCGCGCCGTCCGCGCCCAGCAGGAAGAGGCGGAGTTTTGCGCTGTTCTTGTTCAGCGAAAGCGTATCCGTATTGTTCAGCACCTCCAACTGGATCATCCGGCCATTCGCGTCATAGCAGGCCGCGACGAGCGTCTGTCCGTCCGCGAACGCTCCCTCGATGCGCAGCTTGCGGCTCTGCGGCGCATAGCGCCATGTCAGCCCGCCAAGATCGCCCTGCGGGACCTTCACCGTGATCGGGACCGTCAGCACCGGGGGCCACGTCTTCACGCCGCTCTGTATACCGCCGGCTCCGTCCGATGCGTTGTGGTACATCCAGACCATTTCATCAAACCCGCCGAACCCGACGGATACCGCTTCGTCGTCCTCGCGGATCGCCGCGGTGGGGAACGAGAGCATCTTCGTCACGTTCCGCGTCACGCCGTTGGCGAACGTGCCCGTCGCGGTCAGACCCTTCGGCTCGAACGTCTCGCCCACGGCATATTCTTTCTTATCCGGATCCTTCGTGACCGTCATGTCCGTCAGCGCGCTGCCGTAGGCCATCAGATAGCCGGAGTCGTTTTTGAAATAGATCGTGCCGTTCTCATCCACGATCGGGCTGCAGATGCAGTACTGCGCCTGACCGCCGGACGGCGTGAAGAGTGCGTATGCGGCGGAATATGTCTTGCCCTGATACGACTCCGCCGTCCGGTAAACGGCGTCGGCCTCTTTCTGCCCCGCGCTGTCGCGCAGGACGCGCATCGTGCCCGGCGTATAGTTGTCGAAGAAATAGACGTAGACATATCTGGTCTCTTCGTAGGCCGTCGTGAGCAGACCGCTCGTCTGCGGATAGCCCTGTGTCGGCACGGAATAGGCAATGGACATCTCGCCGTCATCGCCTTTAAGGTCGATGACCGTGATATTGTGCCCGGAATACGGGCCGAACTGGCTGCTGCCGCTCACGCCGATGTAGGCCCGCCCCTTGTAGACGACCGGCGTCGACGTGCTCATCGGCGTGCCGCCCGTCCCGTTTTTCAGCGGGAGCGTCCGGCAGGTGTCGATCTTCCAGCGGCCATCCTCCTGCGCAAGCGTGACCTGAATGAAGTCGCCGCCCTTGCTCGTCGCGTAATATGCGCCGTCTGCATAGCAGAACGTGCTGCGCACGTCGCCGCGGATGCCGCTCCGCGTATCCAGAATTTCGCCGGTTTTGGCATCCAGCAGCAGAATGCTGCCGGTCTCCGACGAATATCCGCCCTGGCCGTCGTCCGTGCCGACCAGCACATAGTCCTCGCAGGCGTATGCGCCCGCCCAGTAGAAGCCGCCGGTCTGCACGTGCCGCCACGATGCGGCCTTTGCCTCGTCCTTCTGCTCCAGGTCTTCATCCGTCAGCGACACGCAGACGAAGCTCGCCTTCCGCGTCTCGTTGTTCCAGAAGCCGGTGTAGGCATAACCGCCTGCGACCGTGATCGGGGAGTCGGACTGTCCACCGAGCGGATCGGTGTAGATCCAGAGCGATTCCAGCGTCACTGCGTCGAATGCCTGGATGCGCCCGTTGGTGAGCCCAACGAGCAGCATGCCGTCCGCATAGACCGGGCTGTTGATCGCGTAGTCCGAGTTGCTGATCATCTCCCCGCTGGCCAGCACCTTGCCGGTGTCCTTGTCCACGCGATAGAGCTTGTTCGCCGCGTAGACCACCAGCGCGCCGTTGACCAGGATCGGGCTGCTGACGGCCTTATTGCCGTAGCTGTTGCCGAGCTTGGCCGCCCAATAGAGCGTCCCGTCCTCGGCTGTGATCGGGATCCTGGCATCTGTCACGGCGTTGTTGTTGGGATTTCCACGGAAATCGGGCCATTCTGCCGGAAGATCGTGGTTCAGGCTGTCCTCTGCGGCCTGCTCCA
>CAJMLC010000097.1 GCA_905214155.1 uncultured bacterium
TATACTGCTTTGTAGAAACTGACAAGGAGGTCTCACCCATGGAACACGACCCTTCGCTCGGCTGTCTCGTGATGGCGGCGGGCAGCGGGCGGCGCTTCGGCGGCAACAAGCTGGCCGCCGATCTGGACGGCAAGACGCTCATCCGCCGCGCGCTCGAGGCGGTGCCCGCCGCGCAGTTCACCGCGGTCACGGTGGTGAGCCAGTATGAGGACATTGAAGCGCTGGCCGGACAGTTCGGCTTCGCGGCCATCCACAACGACCGGCCCGACCTCGGCCTCAGCCATACCATCCGGCTCGGCACCGAGGCGATGCGCACTTGCGACGGCATCTTATATATGGTGGCCGACCAGCCGAAGCTCTGCCAGGAGACGGTCGCGCGCCTTGTGGAGGTTTTCCGGCAGCACCCGGATAAGATCGTCGGCGCGGGGCATGATGGCCGCCGCGGCAACCCCAATCTCTTCCCGGCGAGATTTTTCTCCGAGTTGATGGCCATCACCGGCGACCACGGCGGCAGCTCCGTTATCCGCGCGCACGAAGAAGCCTTCCTGCTCGTGGAGACCGATCCGGCCGAGCTCTTCGACTGCGACACGCCGGAGGCGCTCGAATCGCTCCGATGACCCGTGAGACCCGAAAATACACGGCGCCGCGCATCCTGCCCGGATGCGCGGCGCTGTTGTGATCTCATACTTGGGCAGCACCACACAATTGCGTCGGCGCGCTTCGCCGGATCTTTTCCGCCAATTCTGCGGTTTGAAAAACTTGAGATACATAAAGTATATCTGCGTTTTCCAAACCTTGCCTCGACGAAAAACTTCTCGCCGAATCTGCTTGCCGAATTGTGCGATGCTGCCTAAAATTTTGTTAGCTTTACAAACACTTTGTTGATTTTCCCCAAGATTGCGTACAAACTTTTTTGCAGATTTGCGGTCCGGTTTGCATTTACTTGAATTGTAAAATATGCTACAATAAAGCCATTATAAGGTGTTCGCAGCCTGAAAAGAAAGGATGACAGCCTTGGAAACTGTTTGCGCGATCGAATTGAGACACATCACCAAACGTTTTGGCTCTGTCGTCGCCAACGATGGGATCGATCTGGCCATCAATTATGGAGAGATCCTCTCCCTGCTTGGCGAAAACGGCAGCGGCAAGACCACGCTGATGAATATGCTCGCAGGCATCTACTTCCCGGATGACGGCGAGATCCTGATTGGCGGGAAGCCGGTCTCGATCCGAAGCCCGAAGGACGCATTCGACAACAAGATCGGCATGATCCACCAGCATTATAAGCTGATCGACGTATTCACCGCCGCGGAAAATATCGTCCTCGGCCTCCACGAGGGGCAGAAGCTCGACATGGCCGCGACCAACAAAAAGGTCCAGGAGATCTGCGACCGGTACGGATTCGACATCGACCCGACCCAGAAGATCTACGACATGTCCGTCTCGCAGAAGCAGACCGTCGAGATCGTCAAGGTCCTCTACCGCGGCGCTGACGTCCTGATCCTCGACGAGCCGACCGCTGTTCTGACCCCGCAGGAGACGGACAAGCTCTTCCAGGTGCTGCGCAACATGCGCGCCGACGGCAAGGCCATCATCATCATTACCCACAAGCTGCACGAGGTCATGGCCCTGTCCGACAAGGTCGCCGTCCTGCGCAAGGGCAAGTACATCGGCACGGTCAACACCGCAGAGACGAACCCGCAGGCCCTGACCGACATGATGGTCGGCCGCGCGGTCGCCCTGAACATCGACCGGCCCCGGTATGAAAACCCCGTGCCGCGCCTCGCGGTGCAGCACCTCACGTGTCTCGACGCCGAGGGCGTGAAAAAGCTCGACGACGTGACGTTCACCGCCATGGGCGGCGAGATCCTCGGCATCGCGGGCATCGCCGGCTCCGGCCAGAAGGAACTGCTCGAGGCCATCGCGGGCCTGCATCCCGCGGTCTCCGGCGCGTCCATCGTCTATACCCCGGTCGACGGCCAGCCGCGCGAGATCATCGGCAAGACGCCGATGCAGATCAAAAAGGCGGGCGTCGCCCTTGCCTTCGTCCCGGAAGACCGGCTCGGCATGGGCCTGGTCGGCTCGATGGGCATGACGGGCAACATGATGCTCCGCTCCTGGCGCAAGGGCAAGAGCGCCTTTGTCAACCGCAAGGACCCGAACGAGCTGGCCCTGCAGGTCTGGAAAGAGCTGGAGGTCGTCACGCCGAGCGCAGACTATCCCGTCCGGCGCCTCTCCGGCGGCAACGTGCAGAAGGTGCTCGTCGGCCGCGAGATCGCGTCCAGCCCCTCGGTGCTCATGAGCGCCTACGCCGTGCGCGGCCTCGACATCAACACCTCCTATACCATCTATAACCTCATGACCGAACAGAAGATGCGCGGCGCAGCCGTCATCTACGTCGGTGAAGACCTCGACGTGCTGCTCGAGCTCTGCGACCGGATCCTCGTCCTCTGCGGCGGCAAGGTGTCCGGCATCGTCGACGGCCGGGCCGTCACGAAGGAAGAGATCGGTCTTATGATGACCAAGGTCGGCGGGAAGGAGGAAGCATAATGCATCACAACGAAACAAAGACGCCCCTGATCCGTCTCGCCAAGCGCGGGATGATGGAGCCGTGGAAAGCCTGGTGCATCCGCGTCGGCTCCATCCTTGTGGCGCTGCTTCTGGGCGGACTGGTCATGTCCATCGCCCTGCCGGAAGGCTCGAATATTTTCTCCGCCTACGGCACGATCGTCGAGGGCGCGCTCGGCAAAAAGACCGCCATCCGCCAGACCATCAAGCTGGCCGTGCCGCTGCTCGGCACGGCGCTGGCCATCGCCCCGTGCTTCAAGATGCGCTTCTGGAACATCGGCGCCGAGGGCCAGATCACGGCGGGCGCCATGGCCGCATCCTATTTCGCGCTGTACTGCTACGACAAGATGTCCTCCCCGGTGCTGCTGATCGTCATGGGCGTGTCTGCGGCGCTGCTCGGCGGCATCTGGGCGTTCATCCCCGGCTTCTTCAAGGCCAAGTGGAATACGAACGAAACGCTCTTCACCCTCATGATGAACTATATCATGATCGGCATTGTCCGCTGGCTCAAGGGCGGTCCGTGGGAAGGCCGTCCCGGCTCGCAGATCATCCCGAACTTTGACAAGGCCGCCGTCCTGCCGAAGGTCTTCGGCGTCCACTGCGGCTGGATCATCGTGCTGGTGCTGGTCGTGTTCATGCACATCTACATGAAATACACCAAGCACGGCTATGAGATCGCCGTCATCGGCGACTCGGTCAACACCGCGCGCTACGCCGGCATGAACGTCGGCCGCATCATGATGCGCACCATGTTCCTCTCCGGCGCGATCTGCGGCCTCGTCGGCTTCATGGTCGCCTCCGGTGCGAACATGACCCTGTCCGATACCGTCGCGGCGGGCAACGGCTTCACGGCCATCACCGTCGCCTGGCTCTCGCAGCTCAACGCCTTCGCGATGATCGTCATTTCGCTCATGCTCGCCATCCTGTCCAAGGGCGCGGAGACCTTGCAGACGCGCCTGATGGTGCCGACGTCGATCTCCGACATCATCACCGGCATCCTGCTGTTCTGCATGCTCGGCTGCGAGTTCTTCATCAACTATCAGATCATCTTCCGCGGCAAGTCCAGTGCAAAGGAGGGCGCAAAGGTATGATGAATACGATCATTTCCCTGATCGCGGCTGCCGTCACATTCGGCACTGTTCTGATGTACGGCACGCTGGGCGAAGTCCTCACCGAGCGCTCCGGCAACCTCAACCTCGGCGTCGAGGGCATCATGTTCATGGGCGGCGCGTTTGGTCTCGGCGGTGTGTTCTACTATGAGCAGGCCGTCGGCGAGGCCAATTCGAGCGCAGCCGTCGCGCTGCTCATCGCGCTGGCCTCGGCCTTCGCAGCGGGCGCGATCGCCTCGCTGATCTTCTCGTTCCTGACCATCACGCTCCGCGCGAACCAGAACGTCACCGGCCTCGCCCTCACCATCTTCGGCACGGGCGTCGGCCAGTTCACCGGCGAATATATGCGCGTCCATCAGGGCGGCTATGTCGCCCTGAGCAACCACCTCAAGGAGTTCTTCTCCAAGTCCATCTTCCCGCAGGGGTTGCAGAATATCCCCGTCGCGGGCAAGCTGCTGTTCAGCCACAGCCTGTTCTTCTATCTGGCGCTCGTGCTGGCGGTCATCATGTGGTGGTTCCTGTATAAGACCCGTACCGGCCTGCATCTCCGCTCCGTCGGCGAAAATCCCGCCACGGCGGACGCCGCGGGCATCAACGTCACGAAGTTCAAATACCTCTCCACGATCATCGGCGGCGGCATCTCCGCCATCGGCGGCATGGTCTACATCGTGACGACCGCGGGCTGCGTCTGGAACCACGAGGGCCTCTCCGGCGTCGGCTGGCTGGCCGTCGCACTGGTCATCTTCTGCATGTGGCATCCGCTGTCGGCGATCTGGGGCTCGATCTTCTTCGGCGCGCTGATGATCCTGTATCTCCGACTGATCATCCCCTTCATCCCGACCCAGCTCTATAAGATCCTGCCGTATCTCGTCACGGTCATCGTGCTGGTCATCTCCAGCATGCGCAACAACAAGGAAAAGCAGCCGCCCGCCTCGCTGGGCCTGCCATATTTCCGCGAGGATCGTTAAACATCAAACAAGGACGCTGCCGCCCGGCAGCGTCCTTGTTCATTTCCCCGCCGCATCGCTTGCAGGGGCGGACGCCCCTGTCCGCCCTCGTCCCCGCCGCAGCGGCTTGCCTCCCCTGAAAGGGGAGGCGGCACGGCACAGCCGTGACGGAGAGGTCGACGGGCGGCCAATGGTCGCCCCTACAAGCCACATTGAAAACTTTATATCGTACAGAAAAACACCGCCCTCCCGGGCGGTGTTCGTTGATCTTATCCCTGATAGGTGGCTGCGCCGGTGCGCTTGTGCTCCGAGCGCTTGTGGAACCGGTCGATGACCGCAAGGTCAGCTTCCTCGCCTTCGCCGGTCAGGAGGAAGCGGTCGATCGCCGCGTAGGTCACGCCCATCTCGGCTTCGTCGGTCTGCCCCTCGAAGAGGCCGGCGGACGGCGCCTTGTCGATGATGCTCTGCGGCGCGTTCAGATAGCGGAGGAACTCGTAGATCTCGGTGACGGTCAGATCGGCGATCGGGTTGAGATCGTATGCGCCGTCGCCCCATTTTGTGAAGTAGCCCATGTACGCCTCGGAGCGGTTGCCCGTTCCGGCGACGAGACGGCCCTCCGCCGCGGCCACGGCATAGACCGTCGCCATGCGCAGGCGCGGGTTGATGTTGGTCAGGGCCTGCTGGTTCAGCTCCGTCACCTGGCTGAGCGCCTTGACCAGCGTCTGCTTCGTCTCGGTGATGTCGACGGTGCGGTTTTCAATGCCGAACTGCTTTGCCACCTCGCCGCCGTCGTCCATGTCGATGCCGAAGTTCCGCTTCGACTCGCACGGCATCATGATGCCGACGGTGTTGTCACACGCCTTTTTGCAGAGGATCCCGACGAGGGCGGAATCCTTGCCGCCGGAGTTGCCGAAAACAATGCCCTTCGCACCGGACTTGCTCAGCACGTCCTGGATGAATGCCACCCGTTTTTCCAATTCTACCGCATAATCACGCATGGTATTACGCCTCCTTGGCCGTTTTTTCTATCTTACGCCATGTTGGGGCCGCTGTCAATTTCTTTTCCGACGAAATTGACAGCTTTTCCCGCCTGTGATATGATAAAATCGAGAAAACGGAAGGAGACTGCTCATGTTATCGATCCTCCTCATCGCAGCTGGGGCGATCTTAGAGACGCTGTTCATCATGCAGTCCTACCGGCGGCGCGACGTCGCGAGCATCATCCTGAAGACGACGGCCTCGCTGCTGTTCGTCCTGCTCGGCATCCACTGCACGCGCCTGCGCGGACAGAGCGTCTATGCGCTCTATGTCGTCATCGGTCTGGCGCTCGGGATGCTGGGCGACCTGCTGCTCGCGCTGCGCTATCTAAGCAAGAAAACGCACGACCTCTGCTTCGTCTCCGGCACGCTCGCGTTCTTTGCCGGTCACGTGCTCTACATCCTCGCCGTGCTCACGGCTGCCCCGCGGGCCTGGACCTATGCCATTCCGATCACGCTCGTCGCGCTGGCCGTCGCGGGCTTCTATTCGCACGCGATGGAGGTCAAGGCCGGGAAGATCATGCCGCTCGGCGTGGTCTACATCGGCTGTGTCATCTTCGTCGCGGCCTGTTCGCTGACGGGCGTGCTGCTGACCGGGGAGCGGGCGCTGTTCATGTTCTTCCTCGGCGGACTCTGCTTCAGTCTGAGCGACAATATGCTCGTCGTGCTCTCCTTCGGCCGGAACGACAGCCCCTATCGCAATGCCGTCCTCCACGTGCTCTATTACATGGCCCAGATCTTCATCGCCCTGAGCATCCTCTTCTACGCACCATGAGGCTCAAAACTATTGAAAATACTGGACTCTACTCTGGGTAGAGTCCGATTCTCGCGAATAGAAACCCCGCCTTTCCGGACAGGAGAGGCGGCGTTCTGCTTTTTCGGGAGACTTTTTCACGATCCTGCCTTACACTGGATACAAACAAGGACCGCTTCTTGCGCAAGGGGGAATGGATCATGAAAAAACTCATCCTGTTCGGCGATTCGATCATGAAGGGCGTCACGTTCAACGGCAGCGGCTACCACCTCTGCCCGGACCATGACCTGCCGCAGCTCGCCGCGCGCGGCATCGAGATCGAGAACCACACGAAGATGGGCGCGACGATCGGCGACGGTCTGCGCGCGATGGACAAATACCTGACCGGCTGCGACAGCCAGACGACCGTCCTGCTCGGCTACGGCGGCAACGACTGCGACTACGACTGGCAGGCCATCTCCGACGCGCCGTCGGCCGAGCACAGCCCGAAGACCGCGCCGGACGCCTACATCGAGGGCATGCGCCGCGCCATCCGCAAGGCGCAGGACGCGGGTGCAATGGTCGCCGTGGCGTCGCTCGTGCCGCTGGACGCCGACCGCTATCTGCAATTCATCAGCAAAAACCGCGACGGGAAAAATATCCTCTCGTGGCTCGGCGACGCCGCGCATCTCTACCGCTGGCAGGAATATTACAACGCGCTGACCGTGCAGATGGCGCGGGCCTTCGGCTGCCGCCTTGTCGACCTGCGGACGGCCTTCTTGCAGAGCCGCAATTTCCTCGACCTGCTCTGCCCCGACGGCATCCACCCGACCGACAGCGGCTATGCCCTCGCACATAAGACAATGGAAGCCGCGATGTATTGA